>RFHQ01000167.1 GCA_003695765.1 Gammaproteobacteria bacterium | reverse complement strand
TGAAGGCCTTCACCGACAACGCCGGGCGATCGTGGGAGATCGAGATCAACGTCGCGGCCGTCAAGCGCGTGCGCGGCCTCACGGGCGTCGACCTGCTGGAGGTCGTCGAGGGCACGCTCATCGAGAAGCTCGTCCGCGATCCGGTGCTCCTGTGCGACGTGATCTACGCCGCCTGCAAGCCGCAGGCCGACGAGCGCGGCGTCAGTGACGAGGACTTCGGCCGGTCGATGGCCGGCGACGCGATCGAGCACGCGACCACGGCGCTGCTGGAGGAACTCGTGTCTTTCTGCCCGAGCCCGAGGGACCGCAGGAACCTCGGGCGGGTGCTGGAGGCGACGCGGCAGGTGATGGAGAAGGCGCGCGACCTGGTCGAGGCCCGGCTCGACGGCGGGGCGCTCGAAGAGATCACCGAGCAGGCGCTGCAGAGTGCCATCGGCTCATCTGGCAGTGCGCCGGCATCCTCGGCATCGACCCGTCCCCCCTGACCCTGCGCGAACTATTCGCGATGGCGCTGGCCCGCCAGCGCCACGACTGGAGCCGGACGAGCAGCCTGATGGCCCTGATCGCCAACACCCAGCGCGACCCCAGGAAGCACCGGGCCTTCAGGCCCGGCGATTTCGATCCGTTCGCGGCGTCCGGCAAGGCGGCGCCCCGGGTGGGCGTCGGCGTCCTCAAGACCGTGTTCATCGACAAGACCATGCCCAAGGAGGTGCTCGAGCAATGAAGTCATGGAAGACGACTCTGGCAGGGATCGCCGCGATCGTCGCCGCCATCGCCCTCGCGATCGCACATCAGTTCGACAGCGACCCAACGACCGCGGCCGACTGGAGCGCGGTCATCACCGCGCTGACCGCCGGCGTCGGCCTCGTGCTGGCCCGCGACAACGACAAGACCAGCGAGCAGGCGGGAGCCCGGTGAGGTGCGCATCGTCGCCCAGATCGTCGCCGCGCTCGCGATCGCACTGTTCCGCTGGCTCGAAGAACGACACGAGAAGGCCAAGACGGCCCAGGTGGCCGAGCGGCATGCTGACGCTCTTCGTCGCATTGGCGATCGGGTGCGCGCCTGGGAGGACCGTGCTCGTGACGGACGACTCGCCGGTGCGGATCGGGCCGGAGACGACGGGACGGGTATACCGCCTGATCGACGGTGACTGGGTGCTGTCGGACGACCGCGTCCAGTTGCCCGAGGGCTGGTACGCCGTGCCGCCCCGCTTCGTGCATCCGGAGGCTCTTGTCAACGATGGATCGTCATGACGCCCTCCAACAACGACCCGCTGTGTCTTCACGGACGAGATCGCGTGCCGGGATCGAACTCGCCATGCAGCCAGCGAACGAAGTTCGTCGCGTGGAGCATGTAGGTCTTCTCGGTGTTCGGCGCGAGGTGTCCGTCCGCGACACGAGTCGCGCACAACTCGCGGTAGCGATTGAGCGCGTCGTCGATCTCGTCCAACGCTTGCCGGCTGATCTGTGCGGTGCTCATGGGCCAATTGTACGCAAAGCAGCCTCATGATCGACATGCGGATCACGAGCCTGTTCTTCGACCGTCCCAAAGTGATGCGGTCGGTCGATCGAGCCAAGCGGCGGTCCCTCTCGAAGGCCGGCGCGTTCATCCGGCAGCGCGCCCGCACGTCGATCCGAAAGCGAAAGCGATCGAGTTCGCCCGGCCAGCCGCCCTCGAGCCACACGGGCCTGCTTCGGCGGTTCATTCTCTTCGGCTACGACCGCCGCACTGACTCGGTGGTCGTTGGCCCCGTCGGCTTCCGGCGATCGCGGGCACCCAGCGTGCTCGAGTTCGGCGGTCGGACGACGGTCGAGTCCCGGCGACGCGGGCGCCGGCGGAACAAGCGGACCGTTCGCATCGCCGCGCGGCCGTACATGCGGCCGGCACTCGAGAAGGAGCGGTCGAGTCTGCCCAAGGTCTGGCGCAACAGCCTACATGCCCCAAGCGGAGGATGACCCGTGCCCACCCCCGGAACCAGCGGCATCCGCGCCGGCCGTGCCTTCGTCGAGCTCGGCGTCAGCGACAAGCTGACGGCCGGCCTGCGCAACGCGCAGCGACGGCTGAAGGCCTTCGGCGACGGGGTACGGTCCATCGGTCAGCGGCTCGTGACGACGGCGGCCGTCGCCGCCGCGCCCTTTGCGCTCGGCAGCGGCGCCTTTGCCGGATTCGAGCAGAGCATGGCGCGCGTACGGGCCCTGACCGGCGCCGGCGAGAAGGACTTCCGGCGCCTCTCCGACGCGGCGAGGCGTCTCGGCGAATCGACGGTCTTCTCCGCCAGCCAGGCCGCCGACGCGATGGGCTTCTTCGCGCTGGCGGGTTTCAGCGTCGAGCAGATCCTCGAGGCCATCGGGCCCACGCTCGACCTCGCCGCCGCCGGCCAGCTCGATATCGCGGCCAAGATCATGGCCGGGATGGGGATCGAGGCCGACAACCTCGCCGGCGCCGTCGACGTGCTCACCAAGGCGATGACCACCGCCAACACGGACCTCCAGCAACTCGGCGACGCGATGAAGTTCGTCGGCCCGATCGCCAAGAGCCCCGGGATCGCGTTCGAGGAGATCGTGGCGGCGATCCAGCTCCTCTCCAACGCTGGCATCCAAGCCGAGATGGCCGGGACGACACTTCGAGGCGCGATTCTCGCCCTGACCAGCCCCAGCAAGGAGGCGGCCGAGCGGCTCGAGCAGTTCGGCGTGCGCGTGCTGGACGCCCAGGGCAACGTGCGGCCCCTGGCGGACGTCATCGAGGACCTCAACCGGGCGACGGCCGGGATGGGCGCCGGCCAGCGGCTGGAGGTCCTCGGCACGATCTTCCAGGCGCGCCAGGCCGCGGGCGTGGCGGAGCTGCTCTCGCAGGGCGCGGGCAAGCTGCGCGACTACACGGCGGCGCTGCGCGACGCCGGCGGGACGGCTTCGCGCATCGCGGGCGTGCAGCTCAACACGCTCAAGGGCCAGGCGATCATTCTCAAGAGCGCGCTCGAAGGGCTCGGCATCGCCGTGGGCGAGTCGCTCGGGGGTCCGCTGCGCGTGGCGGCTCACTTCATCACGCGAGCGACGACGGCCATCGGCCGGTGGGTCCGCGAGAACCGATCGGTCGTGGTCATCGCGGCCGCGTCGATCGCGGCGGTGGGCGCCGTCGGCGCGTCGCTCGTCGCTTTGGGGGTCGCGGCGCAGGCGGCCGCCTTCGTGTTCGGCGGCCTCGGCACGATCCTGGCCGGTGTCAAGGCGGCGTTCCTGGCCGTCTCGGCGGCCGTCGGCGCGCTACTCTCGCCCATCGGCCTGGCCGTCGCGGCCGTGGTCACGCTGGGCGGCGCCGTCCTGATCGCCAGCGGAGCGGCGGGCAAGGCGGTGGGCTGGCTCTCCGAGCAGTTCGGTCGCCTGCGCGATCGCGTCACGAAGGTCATGCAGGGCATCGCCGACGCGCTCGCCGCCGGCGACATGCCGCTTGCGGCGCGGATCCTGTGGCTGTCGCTCAAGCTCGCCTGGCAGCAGGGCGTGGCGGCGCTCAACCAGGTGTGGCTCACGGCGCGAAACTTCTTCGTCACCACCGCCCAGAAGATGTGGTTCGGGGCGCTGGCCGCCGCCCAGCAGGTCTGG
>RFHQ01000166.1 GCA_003695765.1 Gammaproteobacteria bacterium | reverse complement strand
GCCAGTCGCTCATGCCCGCGCCTCCCGGGTGGCCGGCAGCAGTTCCCGGTAGACGGCCAGGTTGCCGTCGACCATCGCATCGATGCCGAACTCGCGTGCAGCCCGCTCGCGAGCGGCGGCACCCAACCGCCGCCGCAGCCCCGCGTCACGCAACAGGCGCAGCAGCGCCGCGGCCAGCGCGTCCGGGTCGCCCGGCGGCACCAGCAACCCGCTGCGCCCATCGCGCACGGCCTCGGCGACGCCCGGGACCGCATGGCCGACGACCGGCAGACCCGCGGCCTGCGCCTCCAGCAAGGCGACCCCGAGTCCCTCGCGCCGCGCCGGGTGCAGCAGCAGCTCGCAGTGGCCGAGGAAATTCGCAAGATCCGGCCGATAACCAGCGAAGCAAACGGTGTCGCCCAGCCCGGCGGCCGCGAATTCCGCCCGCAGCGCCGCTTCCAGCGGACCGCTGCCGAACAGCAGCAGGCGCAGCCGTGGTTCGGCCGCGCGGGCCCGCAAAGCGGCGGCCAGTAGCAGCCGGTGGCCCTTGCGGGGAATGAATTGCGCGACCACGGCCACGGGCCGGTCGGCCGGATGCAGCCCGAAGGTCTCGCGAAAGCGTTGCAGCGGCCAGGCGGGCCGGCGGGCCGGCGGCACGGCGCTGCGCACGACCCGCAGCCGCTCGTCAGCGATGCCGCCCGCGCGCAGGACGGCGGCGACCCCGGCCGATATCGCGATCACGCGGTCGGCCCGACGCAGGCGCTGTTTCGTCAGCGCGCCGAGCGGCTCGTCGACCCGCCGGGACAGGACCACGGGCAGCCCACAGCGGCGCGCGGCCAGCAGGCCCCAGCTATCGGCGCCGCGCCGGCTGTGCAGATGCACGAGATCCGGGCGCAACGCGCGCAAGCGGCGAACCAGCCGGAAGGCCAGGGTCGGGTCGATATCGCCCGGCACCGGCAGGCCCTCGGCCCGCAGGCCGGCATCCCGCGCCGCGGCCAGCAGCTCGCTGCCGGCGGCGCAGAGGATCGTGCTGTCGACGCCTCGCCCGGCCAGCCCCTGCGCCAGCCAGAGCACCTGCCTGGCGCCGCCGTAGAGCCGCCGGCCGGTCTCCAGATGCAGAACATGCATCCGCGGATCATAGCGCGCCGCGGCTCCCGGCACCGCCAACGAAGAATCGGCGATAATGCCGCCATGAGCGCCGCGCCCGACGCCGTCCGCCCCGCCGAACTGTCCGGACACACGCCGATGATGCAGCAATACCTGCGCATCAAGGCGGAGTTCCCGGACACACTGCTGTTCTATCGCATGGGCGATTTCTACGAGCTGTTTTATGACGATGCCCGGCGCGCGGCGGAACTGATCGACATCACGCTGACCACGCGCGGCAAATCGGCCGGCGAGCCGATCCCGATGGCCGGCGTGCCCTGCCATGCGGTAGAAAACTATCTGGCGCGCCTGCTGCGCAAGGGCGAAGCGGTCGCGATCTGCGAACAGGTCGGCGACCCGGCCGCCAGCAAAGGCCCGGTCGAACGCAAGGTCGTCCGCGTGGTCACGCCGGGGACGCTGACCGACGAAGCCCTGCTCGATGCCCGGCGCGACAACCTGATCTCAGCGCTGCTGCCGGGCGAGCGGCGTGCCGGGCTCGCCTGGCTGGACCTCAGTGCCGGCCGTTTCTGTGTCAGCGAGATCGAGGCGGACACGCTGGCCGGCGAGCTGGCGCGGCTGCAGCCCGCGGAGCTGCTGCTGCCGGAAGGCCAGCCGGCGGGCGAGGTCCCCGGCTCGACCCGCTTGCAGGCCCTGCCGCCATGGCATTTCGATACCGACAGCGCGACCCGCCGGCTCTGTGATCAGTTCGGCACCCGCGATCTC
The DNA here is from genome assembly GCA_003695765.1 of Gammaproteobacteria bacterium. Classification (GTDB taxonomy): domain Bacteria; phylum Pseudomonadota; class Gammaproteobacteria; order Steroidobacterales; genus J054. The sequence goes on along the minus strand of RFHQ01000166.1, from coordinate 1,788 downwards.
GCCGGCTTCGGCTGCGCGCAGATCCCGCTGGCCATCGGCGCCGCCGGTGCGCTGCTGAACTTCGTGCGCGACACGCAGCGTTGCGAATTGCCGCATCTCGATGGATTGCACGTCGAGCAGCCCGACGATGCGCTGCTGCTGGATGCGGTCAGCCGCCGCAACCTGGAGATCGACCGCAGCCTGGCCGGCCGGGACAGCGCCACGCTGGCCGGTGTCATGGACCGCTGCGCCACGCCGATGGGCAGCCGCCTGCTGCGCCGCTGGCTGCAACGGCCCCTGCGCGATCCGCGAGTCCTGCGCCAGCGGCATGCCGCAGTGCGCTCGCTGCTGGATGCCGGTGGCGACGCCTTGCACGAGCGCCTGCGCGACGCCGGCGACGTCGAGCGCATCCTCAGCCGCGTGGCGCTGCAGACGGCCCGGCCGCGCGATCTCGTGCAACTGCGCCAGGCACTGGGATCGCTGGCGGATATTCGTGCGCAGGTACCGGGCGACAGCGAGCGCCTCGACGAGCTGCGGGCCGGGCTCGTCGACCAGCCGGAATTGCACGAGCTGCTGGCGCGCGCGGTGATCGACGAGCCACCGATGCTGATCCGCGACGGCGGCGTGATCGCGCCCGGCTACGACGAAGAGCTGGACCGTCTGCGCGAGATCAGCGACAACGCCGACCGCTTCCTGGCCGAGCTGGAACAACGCGAGCGCGAGCGGACCGGCCTGCCGTCGCTGAAGGTCGGTTACAACCGCGTGCACGGCTACTACATCGAGATCAGCAAGGCGCAAGCCCGTCAGGCCCCGGACGACTACACGCGGCGACAGACGTTGAAGGGCGCCGAACGCTATGTGACGCCGGAGCTGAAGGCCTTCGAGGGCGAGATCCTGACCGCGCGCGAACGCGCGCTCGCCCGCGAGAAACAGCTGTACCAGCAGTTGCTCGAAAGGCTGCTGCCGGACTTGCCGGCGCTGACCCGCATGGCCCGCGCGCTGGCCGAACTGGACGTGCTCGCCAATTTCGCTGCGCGGGCGCGCGAACTGAATCTCTGCGAGCCGGAACTGAGCGAGGAACCGGGCATCCGGATCGAGGCCGGCCGGCACCTGGTCGTCGAACAGCTGTCCGACGAACCCTTCGTACCGAACGATCTCGAGTTGAGCCACGATCGCCGCCTGCTGGTGATCACTGGGCCCAACATGGGCGGCAAGTCGACCTACATGCGGCAGGCGGCGCTGATCGTGATCCTCGCGCAGGTCGGGAGCTTCGTCCCGGCGGCGCGCTGCCGGCTGCGCCCGGTGGACCGGATCTTCACGCGCATCGGCGCAGCCGACGACCTGGCCGGTGGCCGCTCCACCTTCATGGTGGAGATGAGCGAAACGGCGAACATCCTGAACAACGCGACCGAGGACAGCCTGGTGCTGATGGACGAGATCGGCCGCGGCACCAGCACTTTCGACGGCCTGTCCCTTGCCTGGGCGACGGCGCATTACATCGCCAGCCGGCTCGGCGCGTTCACACTGTTCGCGACCCATTACTTCGAACTGACGGCACTGGCCGATGAGCTGCCGCACTGTGCCAACGCGCATCTCGATGCCACCGAGCACGGGGAGCGCCTGGTCTTCCTGCACCGGGTAAAAGCCGGTCCGGCGAACCAGAGCTACGGCCTGCAGGTCGCGCGGCTGGCCGGCGTGCCGCTGACCGTGATCGAGCAGGCGCGGGCCTATCTACGGCAGCTGGAGCGCCACGCCGCCGAGTTGCGCAGCCGTCACGGCCCGCAGCGGGAGCTGGCGCTGGACGCGCCG
>RFHQ01000165.1 GCA_003695765.1 Gammaproteobacteria bacterium | reverse complement strand
CGCGGACTGATGCTCGACCGCGATCGGGTAGATTTTCTCGAAAGCCCGGTGCCCGGCCGGCGTCAAGCTCACCTCCATGAAGCGCGAATCCTGCTGTGCCGCGCGCCGGTCCACGAGGCCGTCGCGCACCAGGCGGGACACCGTGCGGCTGACCGTCGGCTGCTCCATCACCGTCAGTGCCGCGATCTCGTTGATACTGAGGGTGCCGAAGGCGCGCAGCACCGCCAGCACTCGCCAGCGGCTCAGACTCATCGAACTCCGCCGCAGCCGCGCCCGCAGCCGCTGGTTCAGCGCATTGGTGATGCGATAGAGCTGGTAGGGGATGAAGCCGTCCAGCCAGCGATCGCCGCCGGGCTTGCCCCGGCGGCTCACTGCGGCAGCCCCGGCCCGGCCGCGCGCTTTCGCCCCCGGCCCGATTCCGATATATTCATTTGCATGTACACACTCCCAATTTAGCATGCCTTTTTCCGTCGATGCAGTCAGCGGCTGCGGCCCGGCGCGGGGGCGTGCCTGAGATGGCGGCGCCGCCGGCCGGTGATTTCCAGCACGAGTCCTGGAGTTCGCCCCAGGCCTTCCTGCTGGCGACGATCGGCGCGGCGGTCGGCCTCGGCAACCTGTGGCGTTTCCCGTATGTTGCAGGGCAAAACGGCGGGGCCGGCTTCGTCCTGATCTACGTCGGCTTCGTCTTCCTGCTGGGCCTGCCGGTCATGGTGGCCGAGATGGCGATCGGCCGCCGCGGTCACCAGAGCGCTGTCGGCACGATGAACCGGCTGGTCGAGCGCCACCGTCACGCACCGTTCTGGAAGCTGATCGGCTGGCTCAGCATCCTGATTCCGTTCCTCGGCCTGACCTACTACGCCGTCGTCGCGGCCTGGTCGCTGGACTACCTGGGCCTCGCGATCACCGGTGCCTTCAATGGCCTGGACGGGCCCGCATCGCAGGACAACTTCGCCGTGCAGATCGGCCGCCCGCTGCGTCAACTGTTCCTGCACGGGCTGTTCATCGCCAGCGTCGTCGTCGTCGTCGCCCGCGGCCTGCACGGTGGCATCGAGCGTATCTCCAAGGTCGCGATGCCGGCGCTGTTTCTCATTCTGCTGTTCCTCGTCGTCTACAACATCTTCCAGGCCGACTTCCTCGCTGCGCTGCGCTTCCTGTTCACGCCGGACTTTTCGCGCCTCGGCACGGACGCAATCCTGATGGCGCTCGGGCAGGCGCTGTTCTCGCTGGCAATCGGCGTCGGCGTGATGATCACCTACAGTGCCTATCTGCCGAAGGAATTTTCCCTGGTGACTTCGGCCGCGGTGATCTGCTGCGGCGATACGCTGGTGGCCTTGCTGGCCGGGCTGGCGATCTTTCCGATCGTCTTCGGCTATGGCCTCAGCCCGGGCGAGGGACCGGGCCTGATCTTCGTCACCTTGCCGGTGGCCTTCGGGCAGATGCCCGGCGGCGCCATCATCGGCGCGCTGTTCTTCCTGCTGCTGTTCCTCGCCGCCTACACGACCGGCATCGGCATGGTCGAACCGATCGTCTCCTGGCTCGAAGAGCAGCGCGGCGCGCACCGCCCGACGATGACGATTCTCTGTGGTTTCCTGGCCTGGCTCGGTGGCATCGTCTCGGTGCTGTCCTTCAGCCTGCTGTCCGGCTGGCACCCGCTGGATTGGCTGCCACTGATGGCCGGCAAGACCTTCTTCGATGTGATCGATTTCGTCGTCGCCAATGTCATGCTGCCGGTGAATGCACTGCTGATCGCCCTGTTCGCCGGCTGGGTGCTGGACCGTGCCACCATCGGCGCGGAGCTGGGGCGCGGTGAGGGACCGTGGTTCGCCTATTGGCGTTTCGCGTTGCGCTTCCTGGTGCCCGCGGCGATGATCGCGATCATGGTCGATCTCTGGTTCGGCAACTGAAGGGAAGGAGACGATGCACGGGCAGGCAGACAGCCAGCAGATCACAGTCGACTGGGACGCGCTGCGCGCGCGCTTCCCGGTGTTCGCTCGCCGCACCTATATCAACAGCTGTTCCTATGGTGCGCTGGCGACCGACGTGCAGCAGGCCATTGAGCGCTACTTGCAGGATCGGCTGGAACTCGGCTGCGACTGGGACTACTGGGTGGAGCGCAACGAGACGGCCCGGGCTGCGTTCGCGCGACTGCTCGGCGCGAAGCCGGCGGAAATCGCGGTGACGACCTCGGCCTCGGCTGGGCTCAACAGCCTGGCCTCGGCGCTGGATTTCACCGGCCCGCGCAACAAGATCGTGATCAGCGACTACGAGTTCCCGACTGACGCGCAGATCTGGTATGCGCAGGAGCGCCGCGGAGCCAGGGTCTGCCGGGTCGGCGAGACCGACGGCTACATCCCGCTGGAGAATTTCGCCCGTGCGATCGACGCGCAGACCCGGCTCGTGGCCGTGACCCAGGTCTGTTTCCGCAACGGGGCGCGGCTGGACATTCCGGGCATCGCGCGGCTGGCGCACGAACATGGCGCCTGGCTGCTGGTCGATGGCTACCAGGGCTTCGGCACCATGCCCTTCGACGTGCACGCGGCGGACGTCGACTTCGCGGTCGGCGGTTGCGTCAAGTATCTGCTCGGGACGGCCGGTGTCGGCTTTCTGTATGTGCGCGAGTCACTGGTGGAGCAATTGGTGCCGACGGTCACCGGCTGGTTCGCGCAGGAAGACATCTTCGCGATGGACACCACGCGCTACGACCCGGCGCATTCGGCGCGGCGCTTCGAGACCGGTACACCGCCGGTGGTCAACATCTATGCGGCCATCGCCGGTCTCGAGATCCTGCACGAGGTCGGCCTGCCGGCGATCGGCGAGCGCATCGCGACATTGACCGCTGGCATCAAGTCGCGGGCAGCCGCTGCCGGTCTCCAGCTCGCCACGCCGTCCGAACCAGAACGCCATGGAGCGATGATCGCGTTGCGCTGCCGGGACGCCGCGGCGCTGGTCGCGGCGCTCGAAAAACGCGCGATCGTGACCTCGCACCGGGACAACAACCTGCGCATCTCGCCGCATTTCTACAACAACGAGCAGGACCTCGATACGCTGTTCGCCGCGCTGGAGGAACTGCGCGAGTACCTGCTCTGACTGGACTGCAGAACCCGGAGGAACCGCAAGATGAGTGAACCGGTCATCGCCGCCCACAAGCCGATCCTGGTCGAGACCGAGGCCGGCAAGAGCTATTTCTGGTGCAGCTGCGGCCGCAGCAAGAACCAGCCCTT
>RFHQ01000164.1 GCA_003695765.1 Gammaproteobacteria bacterium | reverse complement strand
GCTCGAGTCGGTGGAACGCGAGGCGATCCGCCAGGCGCTGGAGGAATGCCGCTACAACAAGACCCAGGCAGCCCGCAAGCTCGGCCTGACCCTGCGGGCGCTGCGCTACCGGATGGAGAAGCTCGGGATCTCCTGAGGCCGGAACTTGACGCTGGACGTCAATATCTGACGTTCTGCGTCAGGCCGCCATGGGTTGCCCGGTTCCTTATGTCATGCCGGCCGTGGAGCTGCGCAGCGAGAAAAGAATTTTTCGCTGCAACAACAGCGGCTTGCCTGATAGCCCGGCAGACTGGCACGGGCCTTGCACTATTCTTGCCGTCGGCGAGAGCCGAAATTCTTGCAGTTGCTTCGAACCTCAGGAGAGTTTCATGAAGAAGGTTGAACAGGGCTTTACGCTCATCGAACTGATGATCGTCGTGGCGATCATCGGCATTCTCGCCGCGATCGCGATTCCGGCCTACCAGGACTACACGATCCGCGCACAGGTCTCGGAAGGCCTGTCGCTGGCCTCGGCCGCGAAGACCGCGGTCGCGGAGACCTGGATGGCTTCCAACACCGCGCCGGTCAACCGCGCCGCCGCGGGCATGAGCGCGAACGCCACCGACACCAACGGCAAGTACGTCGATCAGGTGCAGGTCACGAACGGCGAGGTGCTGATCACCTACGGCAACGACGCCAACGGCAACATCAACGGCGCGACGCTGGTGTTGACGCCGTTCATCTCGGCGGACCGGAGCGTTTCCTGGCGCTGCGGCCTGGCGAGCGACCCGCAGGACGCGACGGGGCCGATGGGTGGCAATACCGGCAGTACGGCGACGACGATTCCAGCGCAGTACCTGCCGTCGAACTGCCGTCCGTAAGGCAGAGTGATGCCGCCGGGATCGCCACGGCGAACCCGGAACGTGACCGGCCAGGCGGCTGCCTGGCCGGTCTTTTTTTGCCCCCAAACCACCGCGCCGCACCCACTGCGTGGACGCCTGGCCAGCACTCGCCGGCCGGAAGACGTGAAATGCGTCTAGAAACGCGCATTGATTGGTTGCACCGGGCGCCGGACTGCTGTCAGACTATGTCACATCATCGCGCCTATGCGCCTGATTGACTGGGGTTTTCCGCAGGAACAGGAAGTTCATGGCTGTCTCCGCAACGACCGCGCCGCTGACCGGCCTGCCGCGCCGGCTGGTCCAGGACGGCATCATCGCCGAGGACGAATGCCTGCAGGCCATCAAGGATGCCCGCGCGGAAAAGCAGGGGCTGGTCCAGTACCTGGTCAACAAGGAGCTGGCCGATCCGCGCCAGATCGCAATCGCCGCCTCCCACGAGTTCGGTGTGCCGCTGCTGGACCTCTCGGTGCTGGAGATGGACCTGGACGCGGTGCGCGCCGTCGACCAGAAGCTGCTGAACAAGCACCGCGTGATCCCGCTGGTGCGTCGTGGACAGCGGATGTTCCTCGGCGTCTCGGACCCGACCAATCTGCAGGCGATCGACGAGATCAAGTTCCAGACCGGCTTCCGCATCGACCCGGTCGTGGTCGAGCAGGACAAGCTGGACGAGCTGGTCAACCGGGCGCTGGAGGCCGTCGACACCTCGATGGCCAATTTCGACGAGGACGATTTCGACCTCGAAGGCCTGGAAGTCACCGGCGGCGAAGAAGAGCTGGACGACGATGTCTCGGCCAGCGATGTCGAAGACGCGCCGGTGGTGCGCTTCGTCAACAAGATCATGCTGGATGCGATCAAGCGCGGCGCATCGGATATCCATTTCGAACCCTACGAGAAGGTATTCCGTGTGCGCACCCGCCAGGATGGCGTGTTGCGGCAGGTCGCCGCCCCGCCGATTGCGCTCGCGCCCAAGGTCTGCGCACGCCTGAAGGTCATGGCGCGGCTCGATATCGCCGAACGCCGCGTGCCACAGGACGGGCGCATCAAAATGCGGCTGTCGCGCAACCGCGCGATCGACTTCCGCGTGAATACCTGCCCGACGCTATTCGGCGAGAAGATCGTGATGCGTATTCTCGATCCGAGCAGCGCCAAGCTCGGCATCGATGCGCTGGGTTACGAGGAACACCAGAAGCAGCTCTACCTGGACGCGCTGTCCAAGCCCTACGGCATGATCCTGGTCACCGGCCCGACCGGCAGCGGCAAGACGGTGTCGCTGTACACCGGCCTGAATATCCTGAATACCGAGGACCGCAATATTTCGACGGCCGAGGACCCGGCGGAAATCAATCTGCAGGGCATCAACCAGGTGAACGTCAATCCGAAAGTGGGCTTGACTTTCGCCGCGGCGCTGAAAGCCTTCCTGCGCCAGGATCCGGACGTGATCATGGTCGGCGAGATCCGCGACCTGGAGACCGCGGAGATCGCGATCAAGGCCGCGCAGACCGGCCACCTCGTGCTGTCCACGCTGCACACGAACGACGCCCCGAAGACGCTGACGCGCATGGTCGACATGGGTGTCAAGCCCTACGCGATCGCGACCTCGGTCAGCCTGATCATCGCCCAGCGGCTGGCGCGCCGGCTTTGCGAGAACTGCAAGGAAGTCAAGGACATTCCAGAAGAAGCGCTGCTGCAGGAGGGCTTCACGAAGGACGAGGTCCAGGCCGGCCTGCGGATCTACGGGCCCGTGGGCTGCCGGCAATGCGCCGATGGTTACAAGGGCCGTGTCGGCATCTACCAGGTGATGCCGGTCACCGACGCGATCGCACGCATCATCCTCGAGGGCGGCGACGCGGTGCAGATCGCCGAGCAGGCCGAGCGCGAGGGCGTCTGGGATCTCAGGCGCTCGGCGCTGCAGAAAGTCAAGGACGGGATTACCAGCCTCGAGGAAATCAACCGCGTTACCATCGACTAGTTGAACGGCCGCCGGCGCCGCAGGGATGCGGGTGCTGCGAGGCTGGCAGGATCAGGACGGAATCAGGGCCATGGCGGAAGCAGCAGTCAAACAGTTCCCCTTCAGCTGGGAAGGCACGGACAGCACCGGCAAGCGGGTCAAGGGCAAGACGGTCGCGGCCGACGAGGCCGCGGTCCGCGCCGAGTTGCGGCGCCAGGGCGTCGTGCCGATTCGAGTGCGCAAGCAGTCGACGCTGTTCCAGAAGAAGGGCACGGTCACCTCCGAAGACATCGCAGTCTTCAGCCGCCAGCTCGCAACCATGCTGGCCGCGGGCATTCCGCTGGTACAGGCCTTCGACATCGTCGGCTCGGGCCACGAGAACCCGGCGATGGCGGAATTGATCCTGTCGATCAAGGCGGACGTCGAGGGCGGCACCGCACTGGCCGAGGCGCTGGCCAAGCACCCGCTGTACTTCGACGACCTGTACGTGAATCTGGTCGAGGCCGGCGAGCAGGCCGGCGCGCTGGAGACGTTGCTGGACAAGATCGCGACCTACAAGGAAAAGACCGAGGCGATCAAGAAGAAGATCAAGAAGGCCCTGTTCTATCCCGCGGCCGTGATGGTCGTCGCGATCGTCGTGACGACGATTCTGCTGATCTTCGTGATTCCGGAGTTCGAGAACCTGTTCCAGGGCTTCGGCGCCGATCTGCCGGCCTTCACGCGCATGGTCATCGGCCTGTCCGAATTCATGCGCGCCCAGGGACTGCTGGTGCTGATCGCCGTCAGTGCCCTGATCTTCGGCTACCTGTGGTTGAAGAAACGCTCGCGGCGGCTGCGCGAGATCCAGGACCGTATCAGCCTGAAGCTGCCGATCATCGGCGCGATCCTGACCAAGGCGGCGATCGCGCGCTTCGCGCGCACGCTGTCGACGATGTTCAGCGCCGGCGTGCCACTGGTCGAGGCGCTGGAGTCAGTGGCCGGCGCAACCGGCAACATCGTCTACGAGCAGGCCGTGCTGCAGATGAAAGACGAAGTAGCGACCGGCCAGCGCCTGCAACGCGCGATGCACAACACCGAGCTGTTCCCGAACATGGTGATCCAGATGATCGCCGTCGGCGAGGAGTCCGGTTCGCTGGACGAGATGTCCGGCAAGGTCGCGGACTTCTACGAGGAGGACGTGGACAACGCCGTGGACGGCATGAGCAGCCTGCTGGAGCCGCTGATCATGGCGATCCTCGGCGTGCTGGTCGGCGGCCTCGTGGTCGCCATGTACCTGCCCATCTTCAAGATGGGCCAGGTGATCTGAGCATCACGGCCCTGCTCGCGGCCCAGCCCGGCCTGTTCGCGGCCGTCGCCGGGCTGTTCGGCCTGCTGATCGGCAGCTTCCTGAACGTCGTCATCTATCGCCTGCCGGTGATGCTCGAGCGTGGCTGGCGGCGCCAGGCACGCGCGCAGCTCGAGCTGCCGGATAGCGGCGAAACCGAGGAACGCTTCAACCTGCTAACGCCGCGCTCCGCCTGCCGCCGATGCGGCGCGCCGGTCCGCGCCTGGCAGAACATCCCGGTGCTCAGCTATCTGCTGTTGCGCGGCCGTTGCGCGGCCTGCGGCCAGCGGATCTCGCTGCGCTACCCGCTGATCGAGGTTTTCACCGCGGGGCTGAGCGCCCTGCTCGCCTGGCATTTCGGCTTCGGCGCCAGCTGCGCCGGCGCCCTGCTGCTGGCCTGGACCCTGCTGGCGCTGACCGTCATCGACCTCGACCACCAGCTGCTGCCCGATGTGCTGACGCTGCCGCTGCTGTGGGCCGGCCTGCTGTTCAACCTGGCCTGGCCGGACGCCGCGTTCACGGACCTGCGCAGCGCCGTCATCGGCGCCGCCGCCGGCTACCTGCTGCTGTGGAGCGTTTATCATCTGTTCCGCCTGGTGACCGGTAAGGAAGGCATGGGTTACGGAGATTTCAAATTGCTCGCCGCCCTCGGTGCCTGGCTCGGCTGGCAGATGCTGCCCGCGGTGATCCTGTTGTCCGCCGGCGTCGGCGCGGTGACCGGCATCGCGCTGATCCTGCTGCGCGGCCGCGACCGGCAGCTGCCGATCCCGTTCGGGCCCTTCCTCGCGGCCGCCGGCCTGATCGCGCTGCTCTGGGGTCAGCCGCTGCTGCACGGCTACCGGCAACTCGCCGGCATCTAGCCATGCCGGGCGCACAGCGTCGCCCTGGACCATTCCGCGTCGGCCTGACCGGCGGGATCGCCAGCGGCAAGTCGCTGGTCGCGGGGCTGTTCGCGGACCTCGGCGTGCCGGTCGTCGATACCGACGCGATTGCCCGCGAAGTCGTCGCGCCGGGCGAGCCGGCGCTGGCCGAGATCCGCGCGCAGTTCGGCGACGCAGTCTTCGACGCCACCGGGGAGCTCGATCGCCGGGCGCTGCGGCACCGGGTATTCGCCGACCCGGCGGAACGGCGGGCGCTGGAACGCCTCCTGCATCCGCGGATCCGCGAGCGCACGCTGGCGGCAATGGCGGCCGCCGAGGGCCCCTACCTGATCGTGGTCGTGCCGCTGCTGGTCGAGTCCGGCTTCGACCGGCTGGTGGACCGCGTGCTGGTCGTCGACTGCAGCGAGGCGCAGCAACTGGCGCGGCTGCGCAAGCGCGATGCCGAGAGCACTGCACAGGCCCGTCGGATGCTGGCCAGCCAGGCCAGCCGCGAGCGCCGGCTGGCCATCGCCGACGACGTCATCGACAACAGCGGCAGCATCGCGGAGACGCGCGCGCAGGTCACAGCATTGCACCGCAAGTACCTCGAGCTGGCGGACCGCAAGGGCTGAGCGGCCGTTTGCGGGCGCGCGGTCGCTGGCGCAGAATAGCCCGATGATGCCGCGCCCCGAATCACCGTGAGTTCGCTGGCCTCGCGGGCAAGCCGCTCTGACTCAGTGGGCTCCAGAGCGTTCTTCGAGCAGCCGCTGAACGAGCGCCTGCGGACTTTCCTGCGCCTGGAATTCCTGTACCGGCAGCTTCGCCATCACCTGGAACTGGACAGTAGCTGGGACAGCCGGGTCGTGCTGACAGCGATGCTCGACATCATCGCGATCCTGAGCCGCGGCGACGTGCGCAGCGACGTGCTCAAGGATCTGGAGCGCCAGATCGGCGTCTACGCGCAGCTGCGCCAGCAGCCGGCGGTCGACGAACGGCGCCTCGCCGGCATCCTACGCAATCTGCAAACCTACCGCGACCAGCTCGTCGAGCTCGGACCGCAGTACCTCTACCCCCTGCGCGAGAACGAGTTCCTGAACGCCGTCCGGCACCGCAGCGCGATTCCCGGCGGCACCTGTGAATTCGACTTGCCGGACTACACCCACTGGCTGCGGCGGCCGGTGAAGCAACGGCGCGACGATGTCGAGAACTGGCTCGGCGGGCTGCGGCCGCTATGCGAGGGTGTCGCCGAACTGCTGTGGCTGATGCGCGCAGGCACGCAGACCAGTCCGATGGTGGCCGTCAACGGCGTGTTCCAGCACAACCTCGCGCGCGAAGCCGGCCCCTGCAGCCTGCTGCGAGTCGGCCTGGCCGCGAGACTGGCCGTGTACCCGGAGATCAGCGCCAGCCCGCATCGCTTCACCGTGCGCTTCATGCGCTGGTCCGGCATCGCCAGCCGGCCCGTGCAGGTCACGGAGAACGTGGACTTCGATCTGCAGATCTGCTGAGCGCCAGCGCACGAAGGATCGGCTCGTCAGCCGGCAGCAGGCCGGCCGGCAGCAGTGCCTCCGGCGCGAGCCAGCGCAGCGGCTGCCCTTCCCGGCCGCGCGGCCGGCCCGCATAGCGGCGCACGCGGAAGACCTGGAGCTCGACGGTCCGGTCCGGATAGCGGTGCGTGTAGTCGATCAGCGGCTCGGCGGCCTGCAAGCGGATACCGAGTTCCTCGTCCAGTTCCCGGGCCAGCGCCTGCAGCGCGCTCTCGCCCGGCTGCAGCTTGCCGCCCGGGAATTCCCAGGCGCCGGCGGCATGCTTGCCGGCCGGCCGGCGGCTGACCAGCACCCGGCCCGTCGCGTCCTCCAGTACGCCGGCGGCCACGCGGATGCGGAACGGCGCGGCCATCGGCGCTCAGGCAATGCGCCCGTGACAGTGCTTGTACTTCTTGCCCGACCCGCAGGGGCAGGGTTCGTTTCGCCCGATCTTGCGCTCGCTGCGCACGAAAGGCCGGGCCGGCTCGGCCGGTGGCGGGGGCGGCGCCGCCTGTGCCGGTGTCGCCTGCCCAGCAGCCCCGACCGCGGCCCCGCTCGCAGCCGGCGCCGCGGCGATCGCCGATTGCGCCGGCGCATGCTGGAACTGCATCTGCGCCGCCGGCTTGCGCTGCTCCTCGACCGCCTCGACGTCCTGCTCGCTCTGCAGGCGCACGCGCGACAGGATACTGATCACGTCATGCTTCACCTGGTCCAGCATCTCGCCAAACATCTCGAAGGCTTCGCGCTTGTATTCCTGCTTCGGATTCTTCTGCGCGTAGCCCCTGAGGTGGATGCCCTGACGGAGGTAGTCCAGCGCCGCGAGGTGCTCCTTCCAGTGCAGGTCCAGCTGGTTCAGCATCACGACCTTCTCGAACTGCCGCATGATCTCCGGGCCGATGTCCCCGACCTTGCGCTCGTAGATCCCCTCGATTTCCTCCAGGATGCGCCGGCGCAGCCCTTCCTCGTCCAGTTGCTCGTCGCTGTCCAGCCAGCGCTGCAGCGGCAGGTCGACATCGAACTCCTTGCGCAGGGCCTGTTGCAGCTCGGCGATCTGCCATTGCTCCGGCAGGCTGCCCGGCGGCAGGTAGTCGTCGATGACCGCGTTGACCACCTCTTCGCGGATGCCGGCGATCGCGTCGGCGATGTCCTCCGCCTCCATCAGTTCGTTGCGCTGCTGGTAGACCACGCGGCGCTGCTCGTTGGCCACGTCGTCGTATTCCAGCAACTGCTTGCGCATGTCGAAGTTGTGCGCCTCGACCTTGCGCTGGGCCCGCTCGATCTGGCGGGTCAGCAGCTTGCTCTCGATGACCTCGCCCTCGCGCATCCCGACCCGCGTCAACAGGCCCTTGGTTCGCTCCGGGTCACCGAAGATGCGCATCAGGTTGTCTTCCAACGACAGGTAGAAGCGGCTGGAACCGGGGTCGCCCTGGCGGCCGGAGCGCCCGCGCAGCTGGTTGTCGATGCGCCGTGACTCGTGACGCTCGGTACCGATGATGTGCAGCCCGCCGGCCTCGATCACCTGCTGGTGCCGTTGCTCCCAGTCGGCGCGCAGCGCAGCCTGCTGCTCCTCGCTGGCTTCCTCACCCAGCGCCTGCAGCTCGGACTCCAGGTTGCCGCCGAGCACGATGTCGGTGCCGCGGCCGGCCATGTTCGTGGCGATCGTCACCGCCCCCGGCCGCCCGGCCTCGGCGACGATCTGGGCCTCGCGCTCATGGTGCTTGGCATTCAGCACCTGGTGCGGGATGCCCTCCTTGCGCAGGATGCCGGACAGCAGTTCCGAGGTCTCGATCGAGGTCGTGCCCACCAGCACCGGCTGCTTGCGCTGCTGGCAATCGCGGATGTCCTCGATGATCGCGGCAAACTTGTCCTTCTGCGTCAGGTAGACGAGGTCCGGCTGGTCGTCGCGGATCATCGGCTTGTGCGTCGGGATCACGACCACCTCGAGGCCGTAGATCTGCTGGAACTCGAAGGCTTCCGTATCCGCCGTGCCGGTCATGCCCGCCAGCTTTTCGTACATGCGGAAGTAGTTCTGGAAGGTGATCGAGGCAACGGTCTGGTTCTCGCCGCGGATCTGGACGCCTTCCTTCGCCTCGATCGCCTGGTGCAAGCCGTCCGACCAGCGCCGGCCGGGCATCGTGCGGCCGGTGAATTCGTCGACGATCACGACCTCGCCGTCCTTGACCACGTATTCCACGTCGCGGTGGTACAGCGCATGCGCGCGCAACGCGGCGGTCAGGTGGTGCATCAGACGGATGTTGCCGGCGTCGTAGAGGCTCTCGCCGGTGCCGATCAGGCCCTCGCGGGCCAGCAACGCTTCGACCTTCTGGTGGCCGGCCTCGGTGAGAAAGGCCTGCTTGGTCTTCTCGTCCACCGTATAGTCGCCCTGGCTCATCAACTGGCAGCGCGGCGGTTCGCTGGCCGCATCGACCTCCACCAGGTCCTCGCCGGCCTCCGCGGCCCTGGCCAGCGCCGCTGCAATACTCATTTCGCCGATTTCCTGCCCGTCATGATCCAGCAGCAGGACGCGCTTCGCATTGATGTCTTCGTTGCGCGGCAGGCCGGGCGCCGGTTGCGGTTCGAGTTTCGGGATCAGCTTGTTGATGCGCGCGTACAGTTCCGGGCTGTCGTCGGAGGGCCCGGAGATGATCAGCGGCGTGCGGGCCTCATCAATCAGGATCGAGTCGACCTCGTCGACGATCGCGTAGTTCAGGCCGCGCTGCATCTGGTCCTGCTTGTGCAAGGCCAGGTTGTCGCGCAGGTAATCGAAGCCGAATTCGTTGTTCGTACCGTAGGTGATGTCGGCCGCATAGGCCTCGCGCTTCTCGGCCGGCGTCTGCCCGGCTTTGATCACGCCGACCCGCAGCCCGAGGAACTCGTAGACCGGCCCCATCCAGGCGGCGTCGCGCTGCGCCAGGTACTCGTTGACGGTAACCACGTGCACACCCTTGCCGGGCAGCGCATTCAGGTAGGCCGGCAGGGTCGCGACCAGGGTCTTGCCCTCGCCGGTGCGCATCTCGGCGATCTTGCCCTGGTGCAGGGCGATGCCGCCGAGCAGCTGCTCGTCGAAATGCCGCAGGCCGATCGTGCGCTGCGCGGCTTCGCGAACCACGGCGAAGGCTTCCGGCAGCAGCGCATCGAGGTCTTCGCCGCGCTGGAGCCGCTCGCGGAATGCCGCGGTCTTGCCGCGCAGGGCCTCGTCGTCCAGCGCCTGGAACTCATCGGCCAGCGCGTTCGCGCGGGCGACCAGCTTGCCGTATTGCTTGAGCAGCCGCTGGTTGCGGCTGCCGAAGATGCTCGTCAGAAAATTCGCCAAGACCGGAGCGCTCCTTCGCGATCGGACGGCGCCGGCGCCGGGTCAACCCGACCGGCGCTGGCCGCAAAGCCCGCTATTGTAAGGGATTGCAGCCGGCGCGTGGCCAGCGGCCGCCGTCAGGAGGTCTGGCGGATATAACGCCGCGGGTCCACCGGCCGGCCGAGGTGCCAGACCTCGAAATGCAGATGCGGGCCGGTCGAGCGGCCGGACGAGCCCATGCGCGCGATCGTCTGCCCCTGGCGGACCTGGTCGCCGACCGCGACCAGGTTTTCCTCGTTGTGGGCGTAACGCGTCACGTAGCCATTGCCGTGGCGGATCTCCACCATCTTGCCGTAACCGTAGCGGTCGCCGGACCAGGTGACGACGCCGTCGGCGACGGCGACGACTTCGGAGCCGCGCTTACCGGCGAAATCCACGCCCCGATGCCAGCCGGGCTTGCCGGTGAACGGGTCCGTGCGCTTGCCGAATGGGCTGGACATCCAGCCGGAGCGCACCGGCCGTCCGTGCGGAAAGACCTTGGCGCGCAGCTTGCGGTTCAGCAGCAGGCCCTCGAGGACCGCGAGCTGCTGCTGCTGGGCGTACAGGGACTCGTCCAGCCCCTCGATCTCACGGACCAGGTCGGTCACCTGGCCGGTCACACTGGCATAGGCCGGCAGTTCCGGGCCGCCGCCGAGTGCCGGTGGATTGTCGAAATCGAACTCGCCGTCGTCGAGCTCGGCCATGTCCGTCAGCCGGCGGCCCAGCGCATTCAGCCGGATCACGCTGGCATTCAGCTCGCCGACCCTGAGCGCCAGCGCGTCGAGGTTCTCGCGGGCATTCTCGCGCAATTCGGCAACGGTGGCGCGGTAACCGGCCAGTTCCTGCTTCAGTGCGGCGATCTCCTCGATCGGCGCCTGAGCCGCCTGCCCGCCGCCGAACCAGTAGCCACCGGCGAAACCGGCGCCGGCAACGGCGAGAACCAGAGCGCCGGCACCGGCCAGCAGGCCGCCGGAAAAACGGTACTGGCGCGCACCGCGCCGGCGACTGAAGAGGATCAGATGCATGTCTGCTGCCCCCTGCATCCGGGCAGGCTCGCGCCGCGGGCGGCAACGGCTCGCCGGCGGGCTCCTGCCCGGTTGTTCTTCGCTGCAGCCGGCTCCGGTGATTTCCCCGCCCGGCATCTCCCTCCGCGATTCATTCAGCAACCCCGCTGTCGTGGGCCTCGCCCGTAGACCGGTGGCTTTGCGTCCCTGCCTTTCGACAGGTTTGCCCTGGCGCGGCTAGACTATGCCGAAGCCCCTGAACCAACTCAAGGAACCAGTGTCACAACCGGGCCGCTCGTTCTCGATATTATGTCAAAATCCGGCCCCAAGTCCTTGTCCGATCTGGTGACCAAGCGCGGCGGCGCGATCGAGCGTCTGGCGGCGGCCGCGGCCGGGCGGCTGGCGCTGGGCGAGCATTTGCGCAGCAGCATCGAGCCGGCGCTGGCGGCCCATCTGCGCGGCGCAAACCTGCGCGAGGACGGCAGCCTCGTGGTGCTGGCCGACTCGCCGGAATGGGCGACACGGTTGCGCTTCGAGAGCAGCCGGCTGCTCGCGGCCTGCCGCCGCCAGTACCCGGGCGCGACGCGGGTCCTCGTCCGGGTCGGCGGCGCCGCCTGAGCGCTGCGCCGGCTAGCTGGCCAGCACCGGCGTCGCGAAGGAGATCGGCGCGTCGGCTGGATCTGCGAAACTGACCAGTTCCCAGGCCTCGGCGTCCGCGCGCAAGGCTCGCAGCAGCCGGTTGTTCAGCGTGTGGCCGGCCTTGTAGGCACGGTACTCGCCCAGCAGGCTGTGGCCGGCCAGGTACAGGTCACCGATCGCATCGAGGATCTTGTGTTTGACGAATTCGTCTTCGTAGCGCAGCCCGTCCTCGTTCAGCACCCGGTAGTCGTTCAACACGATCGCGTTGTCGATGCTGCCGCCCAGGGTCAGGTTGCGGGCCCGCAAGGCCTCGATGTCGCGCAGAAAGCCGAAAGTGCGCGCGCGGCTGACCTCCTTGAGGAAGGCCGTCGTCGAGAAGTCGATGCTGGCTTCCTGCGCGTGGCGCTTGAAGACCGGGTGGTCGAAGTCGATGCGGAAGCCGACGCGGAAGCCGCGACAGGGGCGCAGCTCGGCCCATTTGTCGTCCTCCGCCACGCGCAGCGGCTTGCGAATGCGCAGGAACTGTTTCGGGGCCGCCTGCTCGACGATGCCGGCCGACTGCAGCAGGAACACGAACGGCGCCGCGCTGCCGTCCATGATCGGCACCTCGGGCGCGGTGAGATCGACATAGGCGTTGTCGATCCCGAGACCGGCGAAGGCCGCGAGCAGGTGCTCGACGGTCGCCACGCGGACCTCGCCCTTGACCAGCGTCGTGCCGAGCGTGGTCTCGCCCACGGCCAGCGCGTCCGCCGGCACGTCGGCCGGCGGCTCGAGGTCGACGCGGCGGAATACGATGCCGGTGTTCTCGGCTGCCGGCCGCAACGTCATGTAGACCTTGCGCCCGGAATGCAGGCCGATGCCGGTCGCCCGGATCACGCTTTTCAAGCTTCGCTGTCTGAGCATCGTTGCAACGGGAGCCAGCCGGCATCCGCCGGCCGCGCCGCGGTGCCGGCCGGGCTCAGCCTGGCCCCTGCGCGCACCGTCCGGACACGGAATTCGGGACTCCCTCTCCCTGGTTGATCGCAAGCCCCTGAAAATCATCGGATCTCCAGGAGCCCAACACACTTGCGACTTGAGACGCCGCACACGCTAGCACAGCCCATCGCCCGCTCGCAAGCCAATAAAAGTATTGACTTTTCTTAAGTCAATCGGCCTGCCGTCGCAGGAACGCCGGGATGTCCAGCAGATCGTATTCCGGCCGCTCGCCCGCGTCGATGCCGTCACCGGCCGCGCGCTTCATCCGCTGCCGCGTCGGCCGCTCGTAGTCGCGATAGTCCGGCTGCTCGCCGGTGGGCGCGGTCTCGGCCGGCTCGACCACCTTGATCGGCGGTTCGCGGCGCAGGGCCAGCGGCTGGCCCAACCCGGTCGCGACGACGGTCACGCGGATGGAGTTGCTCATGTCCGGATCGATCACGGTGCCGACCACGACGGTCGCATCGTCCGACGCGCACTGCTTGACCGTATCGCCGACCTGCTGGAACTCCCCGATCGACAGGTCCTGACCGGCCGTCACGTTCACCAGGATGCCGCGGGCACCGTCGAGGTTGATGTCTTCCAGCAGCGGGCTGGAGATCGCCGCCTCGGCGGCTTCCCGCGCGCGGTCTTCGCCGGCGGCGCTGCCCGAGCCCATCATCGCCATGCCCATTTCGGCCATCACCGTGCGCACGTCGACGAAGTCCACGTTGATCAGCCCCGGCCGCGTGATCAGTTCCGCAATACCCTGCACCGCGCCCTGCAGCACCTCGTTGGCGGCCTTGAAGGCGTCCAGCAGCGTGGTCTGCGGTCCGAGCACCGACAGCAGCTTCTCGTTCGGGATCGTGATCAGCGAATCGACATATTTGCCGAGATCCTGGATGCCCTGCTCCGCGATCTGCATGCGCTTGCTGCCTTCCATCGCGAACGGCTTGGTGACGACCGCCACCGTCAGGATGCCGAGCTCCCGGGCGATCTGCGCCACGACCGGCGCCGCGCCGGTACCGGTGCCACCGCCGAGTCCGGCCGTGATGAACAGCATGTCGGCGCCCTCGATCACCTCGAGGATCCGGTCGCGATCCTCCATCGCGGCCGAGCGCCCGACCTCGGGGTCTGCGCCGGCGCCGAGCCCTTTGGTGATATTGCAGCCGATCTGCAGGGCCGTGCGGACATTCGAGCTCTTCAAGGCCTGGGCATCGGTATTGGCGCAGATGAAATCCACGCCCTCGATGCCGGTGCTCACCATGTGCTTCACCGCATTGCCGCCGCCGCCGCCGACCCCCAGCACCTTGATCACGGCGTTCTGGCTGTATGCATCCATGAGTTCAAACATCTGGTCTTCCTCCTCGCATCAACAACAACATCGGTGTTTCCCGCAGGGGCTCACCGATCAGAAATTTCCCTGGAACCACGCCTTCATCCGCTCCCAGACCTCGCGCAGGCTCCCGCCGACCCGCGGTTCGTCGACGCCCTTGCGCGCCTGGCTGCGCGCGTACAGCAGCAGGCCGACGCCGGTGGCATGGATCGGATTGCGGACCACGTCGCCGAGGCCGCGCACATGCTGCGGCAAACCCAGCCGGACCGGCATGTGGAACACCTCCTCGGCCAGTTCGATCGCGCCTTCCATCTTCGCGCTGCCGCCGGTCAGCACCACGCCGGCCGCGACCATGTCCTCGAAGCCGCTGCGGCGCAGTTCGTCGCGGATCAGGCTGAACAGCTCCTCGTAGCGTGGCTCGACGACCTCGGCCAGCGTCTGCCGTGCCAGCCGCCGCGGCGGTCGGTCGCCGACGCTGGGCACCTCGATGGTTTCTTCCGGGTTGGCCAGTTGCGACAGCGCACAGGCGTACTTGATCTTGATCTCCTCGGCGTACTGGGTCGGCGTGCGCATCGAGATCGCGATGTCGTTGGTGACCTGGTCGCCCGCGATCGGGATCACCGCCGTATGCTTGATCGCGCCACCATTGAACACCGCGATATCGGTCGTGCCACCGCCGATGTCGACCAGGCAGACACCGAGTTCCATTTCGTCCTCGGTCAGGACCGAGTAACTCGACGCCAGCTGCTCGAGCACGATGTCCTCGACCTGCAGGCCACAGCGCTCCACGCACTTGACGATGTTCTGCGCCGCGCTGGCGGCCCCGGTCACCATGTGTACGCGCGCCTCCAGCCGGACCCCGGCCATGCCCACCGGTTCGCGAATGCCCTCCTGGCCGTCGATCACGAACTCCTGCGGCAGCACGTGCAGGATCAGCTGATCCGCCGGTATCGCGACCGCGCGCGCCGCGTCGATGACCCGCTCGACGTCGCTGCGGGTCACCTCGCGGTCCCGGATCGCGACGATGCCGTGCGAATTGAGACTGCGCACATGGCTGCCGGCGATGCCCGCGTACACCGAGTTGATCTCGCAGTTGGCCATCAGTTCGGCCTCCTCGACGGCGCGCTGGATCGAATTCACGGTCGACTCGATGTTCACGACCACGCCGCGCTTGAGGCCGCGCGACGGGTGCGTGCCGAAGCCAATGACTTCCAGCGCGCCGTCGTCCTGGATCTCGCCGACGATCGCCACGACCTTGGAGGTACCGATGTCGAGACCGACGATCAGGTCCTTGTCCGCTTTCCTAGACATCCGGGCCGGCGTCCTCCCTCTGTTGCACGGCGGCCGCCCGCGGCTCTTTCCAGCCCACGGCGAAACCGTTCGGATAGCGCAGATCGACGTAGCGCAGCAGCTCGGCCTGCCCGGCCAGCACTTCGTCCAGCGCCATGAAAAAGCGGTTCAGGCGCGCGTCGATCTCGGTCGTTCCGAGCCGCACGCGGACGCCGTTGTTCAACTGGAATTCCCAGGCGCCGCGCGCATCCAGACGCATCGCCACCGCGGCCAGGCCACGCTGTTCCAGGCGCTGTTCCACCGCGAAGTAACGCGCCGCGACCTCGCCTTCGCTCCCGGGCGGGCCGTCCAACCGTGGCAGTTCGGCCGGCAGGTGGCTGGCTTCGCGCAGGAACAGCTCGCCGTCGGCGTTCAGCAGGCCCGCCTCGCCCCAGCGTGCCACCGGCTGCTCCTCGGTGACCGTCACCTCGATGACGCCGGGCCAGCGGCGGCGCACCTGGGCGGCAGCCACCCAGGGCAAGGCCGTCGCGCGCTCGCGGACCGCACGCAGGTCGGCGCTGAGGAAACCGGTGTCCAGCAGCCCCGCGAGCGCTTCCTGCAACTGCAAGGCCGTGACGCGTTCGAAGCGGCCGTTGATCACGACCTGCTGGATCGGCCGGTTCATCAGCCAGACGGTGCTGACGTAGACCGCCGCGACGACCGCCAGCACTGCCAGCGTGCCGATCACGGCCGGCCAGTTGACCGCCGGCAGCCGGGGCTTCCGGCGCGGTGCCGGACGCCGCTTGCGGTTAGGCCGGGCCATCTGCCTGCTCCCGGTAACTGGTCTCGAGAATCCGCCAGCACAGTTCGTCGAAATCGATGCCGGCTTCGGCCGCCGCCATCGGCACCAGGCTGTGGCTGGTCATGCCCGGCACAGTGTTGACCTCCAGCAGCTCGGCGCGCCCGTCGTCCGCCAGCATGAAGTCGACCCGCCCCCAGCCTTCGCCGCCGACGGCCTCGAAGGCGCGCAGGGCCAGCGCCGCGTATTCGCCTTCCGCCTCCGGCGACAGGCCGCAGGGACAGACGTAACGCGTGGCGTCACTGAAATACTTGGCTTCGTAGTCATAGAAGCCGTTGGCGGCCTCGATGCGGACCAGTGGCAGAACCTCGCCCTGCAGGATTGCCGCGGTGTACTCCGGACCGTCGAGCCATTGCTCGGCGAAGACCTCGCAGCGATAGGCCGCGGCCCGCTCGAAGGCCGCGGGCAGATCCTCCGCCCTGGCGACCCGCGTCAGGCCCAGGCTGGAGCCCTCGGCGGCCGGCTTGACCATCAGCGGCAGGCCGAGTTGCTCGACCGCGTCGGCAAAGTCCTCCGGCCCGCGGAGGCGCAGAAAGCGTGGCGTCGCGAGGCCGCAGCCGCTCAGCAGATATTTGCTGCGCAGCTTGTCCATCGCGATCGCGCAACCGGTCACGCCGCTGCCGGTGAACGGCAGGCCCAGCAGTTCCAGCATTCCCTGTACGCGCCCGTCCTCGCCGCCGCGGCCGTGCAGGGCGATCCAGGCGCGCGCGAAACCGCCCCGCCCGAGTGGTTCCAGCAGGCCGTCGGCCGGGTCCAGCAGCTGCGCGTCGACGCCGCGGCGCTTGAGGGCTGCGTGCACCGCTCGTCCCGACATCAGCGAGATCTCGCGCTCGGCCGAATCTCCGCCGAGCAGCACGGCGACGCGCCCGAACTCGCGGGCATCGTGCACCGCCCGCCGGCTCATGCGGCACCTCCCGGCTCGCCGACGATGTGCACTTCCGGCACCAGCTGCACGCCGGTCTCGGCCGCGACCCGTTCGCGCACGGTCTCGATCAGGCGCTCGATGTCAGCGGCCGTCGCGCCGCCGGTATTGATGATGAAGTTGGCGTGCTTGGTCGAAACCTCGGCACCGCCAATGCGCAGCCCCTTCAGGCCGCAGGATTCGATCAGCCGGGCAGCGTGATCGCCGGGCGGGTTGCGGAAGACCGAGCCGCAGCTGGCCAGGCCCAGCGGCTGTTTCTGCTCCCGCTCGCGCAACAGCGAGCGCACGCGCTCGAGGCCGCCCTCCGGCTGGTCGACGAAATCGAAGTGCGCGGCGAGAAACCATTCGCCCTCGGCGCCACGAACCTCGCGGTAGCCGATGCCGAAATCATCGCGCGGCCGCCGCCGGACCCGCCCGCGCCGGTCGACGGTCTCCACCTCGATGACCCGGTCCCAGGTCTCGCCGCCGAAGGCGCCGGCATTCATCCGCAGCGCGCCGCCGACCGTGCCGGGTATGCCGGCGAAGAATTCCGCCGGGCCGAGTCCCCAGCGGGCGCAGCGCCGGGCCAGCACCGTGCAGGCCAGGCCGGCGCCGGCAACCACCCGGCCGGGCAGGCGCTGCAGCGTGCCCAGCGCGCGGGAGGTCGCGATCACGACACCGCGCAGCCCGCCGTCGCGGACCAGCAGGTTGCTGCCGAGGCCGAGCCAGTGCACCGGCAAGGCTGGGTCCAGCCCGGCCAGAAAGGCCAGCAAGGATTGCCGCGTGGCCGGCCGGAAGTAGACGTCTGCGGGGCCGCCGACGCGCCACGAGGTGTGGCGCGCCAAGGGCTCGTCGCGCCGCAATTCATCGCCGCCGTGCCGTGCCTGCGCCGCGCTCATTGCTCCAGCCTCCTCGGCCCGACGGCAAGGGCCGCCGGCAAGGCTGCGGCCGCACTGCCGATGTCGCCGGCGCCCAGGGTCAGCAGCAGGTCGCCGTCCGCCAGCACGCCAGCGAGCAGCTCCGGCAGCTGCTCCAGCGCGGGCACGAACACCGGCTCGACCTGGCCGCGACTGCGCACCGCGCGGCAGATCGCCCGGCCGTCGGCGCCGGCGATCGGCGGCTCGCCGGCCGGGTAGACCTCGCAGACCAGCAGCCGGTCCGCCGTCGACAGGACTTCGGCGAAGTCGTCGAGCAGGTCGCGGGTGCGGGTATAGCGATGCGGCTGGAAAACCACGACCAGCCGCCGGCCTGGCCAGGCGCTCCGGGCCGCGGCGATGCTCGCGGCGATTTCCGTCGGATGGTGGCCGTAGTCGTCGACCAGCAGCAGTTCGCCGGCCGCCGTGCGCACTTCGCCCAGCACCTGCAGGCGGCGATCGATACCCTGGAACTCCGCCAGCGCCTTCGCCAGGGCCGCATCCGGCAGCTCCAGTTCCTGCGCGATCGCGCAGGCCGCCGCCGCGTTGAGCACGTTGTGCCGGCCCGGCAGGTTCAGCACCAGCGGCAGCGGCGCGGCGCGGCCCGGCCGGCAGACCTCGAAGCGGCTGCGCGGGCCGTCGGCGACGATTTTCGTCACGCGCACCTCGGCCTCCGGGTGCTCGCCGTAGCTCAAGGTGGGCCGCTGGATCCGCGGCAGCAGGCCGGCGACGCCGGGGTCGTCGCGGCAGACCACGGCCAGGCCGTAGAACGGCAGGTTGTGCAGGAACTCGACGAAGCCGTCGCGCAAGCGGTCGATGTCTCCGCCGTAGGCGGCCAGGTGATCGGCGTCGATGTTCGTGACCACGGCGAGCATCGGCTTGAGATGGACGAAAGAGGCATCGCTCTCGTCCGCTTCGGCCACCAGGTAGCGCCCGGCGCCGAGGCGGCCGTTGGTGTCCGCACTCTTCAGGCGCCCGCCGATGACGAAGGTCGGATCCTCGCCCGCCTCGGCCAGTACGCTGGCGATCAGGCTGGTCGTCGTGGTCTTGCCGTGGGTGCCGGCGACCGCGATCGCGTGGCGGAAGCGCATCAGCTCGGCCAGCATCTCGGCCCGTCGCACGACCGGCTTGCGCGCGGCGCGCGCCGCCTGCACCTCCGGGTTCTCCGGATCGATCGCGCTGGAGACCACGACCACGTCGGCGGCACCGACGTTGTCCGCCGCATGCCCGATCCGGATATCGGCGCCGAGCGCGCGCAGCCGCCGCGTCACGGCGGACTCCCGCAGGTCGGATCCCTGCACCTCGTAGCCGAGGTTCGCGAGCACCTCGGCGATGCCGCCCATGCCCACGCCACCGATGCCGACGAAATGAATCCGGCTGATCCTGCGCATGCGGTCATTCATGCGGCAACCCTCCGGCGTCGAGGCAGGCGCGCGCTACTGCGGCCGCGGCCTCGGGCTTCGCGAGCGAGCGCGCCCGGCACGCGCGTGCCAGCAGCTGTCCGCGGTCCTGCGCCAGCGCCGCGATTTCGCCGGCCAGCCGTTCCGGCGTCAATTCGAACTGCGGCAGCAGCACGGCCGCGCCAGCGTCGACGAGAAACCGCGCATTGCGGGTCTGGTGATCGTCGGTCGCCGCCGGGAACGGCACCAGGATCGAGGCCAGGCCGGCCGCCGCCAGTTCGGCGATCGTCAGCGCCCCGGCCCGGCAGACGACGAGGTCCGCCCAGGCATAGGCCGCGGCCATGTCCTCGATGAATGCCTCGACCCTGGCCGGCAGCTTCGCGTCCGCATAGGCCGCCTCGGCGCGGTCCAGCGTCCGCTCGCCGGCCTGATGCCAGAGCTCGGGGCGCAGCGCGGCCGGTAGCGTGGCGACGGCCCGGGCCACCTGCTCGTTCAATGCCAGCGCACCCTGGCTGCCGCCGAGCACCAGCAGTCGCAGCGGGCCGGTACGTCCGGCCAGGCGCACTTCCGGCGGCGGCAGCGCGGCGATCTCGCGCCGTACCGGGTTGCCGACCACGCGGGTCCGTCGTTTGGCGGAAAAGCTGCCCGGGAAGGCTTCCAGCACTTCCCGGGCGAGTCCAGCCAGAAGACGGTTGGTGAAACCGGCGATGGAATTCTGTTCGTGGATGACCAGCGGCCGCCGGAGCAGCCAGGCCGCGACGCCGCCCGGCCCGGCGGCGAAGCCCCCCATGCCCAGCACGCTGCGCGGCCGCCGCCGGCGCATGATGCGCAGCGCGTCGAACAGCGCCAGCAGCAGGCGGAACGGCGCCAGCAGCCACGGCAGCAGCCCCTTGCCACGCAGGCCGCTGATGCGCACCCGATCCAGCTCGATTCCGGCAGCCGGCACCAACTCGTTCTCGATACCGCGCGGCGTGCCGAGCCAGACGATGTCGACCTGCCGCTCCGCCAGTTCGCGGGCCACGGCCAGCGCCGGGAAGACGTGCCCGCCGGTGCCGCCGGCCATGATCATCACCGGGGCCGTCACCGCCCCCCCCTCCGCCGCCGCGGCTGGGCCGCGAGCCGGACTTCGTGGTCGACGCGCAACAACAGGGCGATCGACAGCAGCGTGATGATCAGGCTGCTGCGGCCGTAGCTGATCAGCGGCAGGGTCAGGCCCTTGGTCGGCAGCACGCCCATGTTCACGCCGATGTTGACGAAGACCTGCAGTCCCAGCCAGACGGCGATCCCGAACGCGAGGCAGGCCTGGTAGGGCAAGCCGCCGGCGGCTG
The DNA here is from genome assembly GCA_003695765.1 of Gammaproteobacteria bacterium. Lineage (GTDB taxonomy): Bacteria > Pseudomonadota > Gammaproteobacteria > Steroidobacterales > J054. Next base: position 14,175 of record RFHQ01000164.1, on the reverse strand, counting down.
CCGAGCGGGCGATCGCGATGCCCCGCCAGACCAGTCCGGCGAACAGCAACAGCAGCAGGCTGCTGCCGAGCAGGCCGAACTCCTCGGCGATCACGGCGAACACGAAGTCGGTATGCGCTTCCGGCAGGTAGAACAGCTTCTGCACGCCGGCGCCGAGGCCGGTGCCGAGCCATTCGCCGCTGCCGATCGCGATCAGCGACTGAATCAGCTGGAAGCCGCTGTCGTAGGGATCGGCCCAGGGATCCATGAAGCCGGTGATGCGCTTCAGACGGTATGGCGACGCGATTGCGAGCAGCACACCCGCGGCGACGGCGAGCGCCGTGAACACGGCGAGGTCGCGCAGCCGGGCACCGGCTGCGAACAGCACGGCCATCGCGACGGCCGTGAGCACGACCGCGGAGCCGAAATCCGGCTGCGCCAGCAGCAGCAGGTCGCAGACGATCACCAGCGCCATCGGCTTCAGGAAACCAGCGAGGCTCGCGCGCAGTTCGGCCGCGTGGCGCACGGCGTAGCCGGCGAGGTACAGGATCAGCAACAGCCGCGCCGGCTCGGCGACCTGCACCGCCAGGCCGGCGATACGCAGCCAGCGGGTGCTGCCATTGACCGTATGCCCGAGGCCCGGGACCAGCACGCTCGTCAGCAGCACGATGGCCAGACAGGGCAGCATCGGCCCGGCGCGCTCCCAGGTGCGGGTCGGCAGGCGCAGCAGGACCAGCCCGCAAGCGATGCCGAGCAGCGCGGCCACGGCCTGCCGCTCCAGGAAATAGAACGGCGAGCCGGTGCTGCGTTCGGCGAAGCCGATCGACGCCGAGGTCAGCATGACCAGCCCGAGCCCCAGCAGCGCGGCGCTGATCAGCAGCAGCGGGACATCGTAGCCGGCCGCGATCGGCAGCGCCTTTGCGCGTTGCGCCTTCATGCCTTCAAGGCCTCCACCGCCTGCCGGAAGGCCTCGCCGCGCGCCGCGAAGCCCGGGTACATGTCCAGGCTGCTGCAGGCCGGCGCCAGCAGCACGGTTCCGCCACCGGGCAATTGCGCCGCGGCTTGCCGAACCGCCGCCTGCATGTCGTCGACCAGCGACAGTTCGGCCACGCCGGTCAGTGCCGCGGCCAGCCGTTCGCGGTCGCGACCGAGCAGCACGACCGCCCGCGTGTCGGCCGCGCGCAAGGCCTCGGCCAGTGGCTCGAACCCGGCGCCCTTCGCATCGCCGCCAGCGATCAGCACCAATGGACCGCTGATGCCGCTCACGCCGGCGACCGCCGCATCGACGTTGGTGGCCTTGGAGTCGTCGATGAAGCGGATGCCCTGCCAGTCGCCGACCAGCTGCATCCGGTGCGGCAGGCCACGGAAGCCGCGCAGCCCGTCCAGCATTGCCTGCGGGCCGGCGTCCAGCGCAGCGCCGAGGGCCAGCGCCGCCAGCGCATTGGCGACATTGTGGCGCCCCGGCAGCGGCAGTTCGTCGACCGGCATCAGCAGCGCGGCGCCGCAGGCCAGGTACTCGCGGGCACCGGATCGGCGCAGCCCGAAATCATCGGTATCCGGCGCATCGAGACCGAAGCTGGTCACGGCCGTGCCCACCGGGATGTGCTCGCGCAGGGCCGGCTGGGCGCGGTTGAGCACGGCGTGGCGGCAGCGGCGGTAGATGCGCGCCTTGGCCGCGGCGTAGGCGGCGAAATCGGTGTGGCTGTCGAGGTGGTCCGGCGACAGGTTCAGCACCGCGGCGGCCGCCAGCGGCAGATCGCCGCTGCGCTCCAGCTGAAAGCTCGACAGCTCCAGCAGATAGGCCTCGGCCAGCGGATCCAGCAGGTCCAGCGCCGGCGTGCCCAGGTTGCCGCCGGCCCGGACCTGCCAGCCGGCTGCGCTCAATGCGCTGGCCAGCATCGCCGTGACCGTGCTCTTGCCGTTCGAGCCGGTGATGCCGACGACCGGGGCGCGCGCCTCGGTCATGAACAGATCGATGTCGCTGCTGACCGGCAGGCCGCGCGCGCGCACCAGCTCGTACAACGGCGAATCGAGCGGGAAGCCGGGCGAGACGAACACCTTGCGGATATGGTCGCCCAGCGCGTAGGACTCGGCGGCGTAAAGGCGGGCATCCGGCAGCGCTGCGCGGATCGCCGCCCGACCCGGCGGCGTGTCGCGGCTGTCGACGAACTCCGCGGTCTCGCCGCGCCGCGCGAGATAACGGGCCAGCGAAGCGCCGGTGGCACCCATGCCCAGGACCAGCACGCCCGCCAGGCCGGGATCGGGCTGGCTTGGCCGGTTCTTGCCCATTGCCATCAGGTTCGCCGCCATGTCACCGGATCTTCAGGCTGGACAGGCCGACCAGCACCAGGATCACCGTGATGATCCAGAAACGCACGATGACCTTGGGCTCGGCCCAGCCCTTGAGTTCGTAGTGGTGATGCAGCGGCGCCATGCGGAACACGCGCCGCCCGGTCAAGCGGTAGGACGCGACCTGAATGATCACCGACAGCGTCTCGATGACGAACAACCCGCCCATGATCGCCAGCACCAGTTCCTGGCGGACGATCACCGCGACCGTGCCGATCGCGGCCCCGAGGGCCAGCGCCCCGATGTCACCCATGAACACCTGCGCCGGGTAGGTGTTGAACCACAGGAAACCGAGTCCGGCACCGGCCAGCGAAGCACAGAACACGAGCATCTCGCCGGCCCCGGGGATGAACGGGATGCCGAGGTAGTTCGAATAGATCGCGTTGCCGGCCGCATAGCCGAAAACCCCCAGCGCGCCGGCGACCAGCACCGCCGGCATGATCGCCAGGCCATCCAGACCGTCGGTCAGGTTCACGGCATTGCTGGTGCCGACGATCACGAAAAACGCAAAGGGAATGAACAGGCCGCCGAGCTGCAGTGACACGTCCTTCAGGTAGGGCACCAGCAGCGCCGTCTGATACGGCTGGTCCGCAAGCTGGTAGAGCACGACCGCGGCCCCCAGCGCCGCCAGCGACTGCCAGAACAGCTTGGCCTTGGCCGACAGACCAGCGGGATCGCGCAGGATCAGCTTGCGATAATCGTCGACGAAGCCGATCGCGCCGAAGGCGACGGTCACGCCGGCGACCACCCAGACATAGGGATTGTCGAGGTCCGACCACAGCAGCGTGCTGGACAGGATCGCGACGAGGATCAGCGCGCCGCCCATCGTCGGCGTGCCGGCCTTCATCAGGTGCGCTTCCGGCCCGTTGTCGCGGACCGTCTGCCCGATCTGCCGGCCGTGCAGGCGGCGGATCATCGCCGGCCCGAACAGCAGCGAGATCAGCAGTGCGGTCAGCGCGCCCATGATCGCGCGCATCGTGATGTAGCCGAAGACGTTGAAGGCGCTGACGTACTGCGTCAGGTACTCGGCGAGATACAGCAGCATTCAACCGCCCTCCCTGTTGGTCAGCGCGGCGACCACGGCTTCCAGCCCCATGCAGCGCGAACCCTTGACCAGCACCTGGCTGCCGGCCGGCGGGGTCGGCAATCCCGCCGCGGCGGCCGCGGCATCGGCGAAGCTGTCCGCTGCAGCACCGAAGGCTTCCGCGGCCAGCGACGCCTGCGCACCGACCGTGAACAGCCGTGTGATACCGGCGTCCCGCGCCGCGGCGCCGATTTCGCGATGCAAGGCGTCGCTGTCCGCGCCGAGCTCCGCCATGTCGCCGAGGACCAGCCAGGTCTCGCCCGGCTGGCTCGCGAGAAAATCGATCGCCGCGCGCACCGATGCCGGATTGGCGTTATAGCTGTCGTCGAAGACGAAGGCGCCCCCCGGCGCCGGCAGGCGCCGCAACCGGCCGGCGACATTGGCCGCGTCGGCAAGGCCCAGGACGATGGCCTCGGCCGATGCGCCGGCCGCCGTCGCTGCGGCCGCGGCCGCCAGCGCATTGCGCAGGTTGTGCTGCCCGGCCATCGGCAGCCGCAGCGGCAAGGCGCCCAGCGGGCCATGCAGCGTGAACCGCCAACACTCGCCCGCCGGCGCCTGCTCCCGGCGCAACCGGCTCACGTGGAAGTCGGCGCCAGACTGCAGGCCGAAACTGAGCACGGCGCGCTCGCCCGCCCGCTGCCGCCACTCGTCGAAGTACGGATCGTCGCGATTGAGCACGGCAATGCCGCTGGCCGGCAGGCGCTCGATCAATTCGCCCTTGGCGCGCGCCACGCCGGCGAGATCGCCGAAGCCCGCCAGGTGCGCCGGGCCGGCGTTGGTCAGTACGCCGATGCCCGGCATCGCGATGCCGGCGAGGTAGTCGATGTCACCGGCCCGGCTCGCGCCCATCTCGAACACCGCGACCCGGTGCCGGGTCCGCAGGCGCAGCACCATCAGCGGCAGGCCGATTTCGTTGTTCAGGTTGCCCTCGGTCGCCAGCAATTCTTCCGGGTCGGCCGCGTCGGCGGCCAGGATCGCGGCCGTGAGCGCGCGTACCGTGGTCTTGCCGTTGCTGCCGGTAATGCCGATGACCGGCAGTTCGAAGCGCTGCCGCCAGGCGCGGGCCAGATCGCCCAGCGCGCGGCGCGTGTCGTCGACCTCGACCTGCGGCAACGCGACCGGCTGGCGCTGCTCGACCACGGCGCCGGCCGCTCCGAGCCGTTCCGCTTCGGCGACGAAACGTGCGGCATCGAAACGTTCGCCGCGCAAGGCGATGAACAGCTCTCCGGCCTTCAGCGTGCGCGTGTCGGTGCTGACGGCGTCGAAGGGCCGGTCGGGCCCGCGGAGCCTGCCCTGCACCGATGCGGCGACCATGCTGAGCGACGCCATGCTCATTCCACCTGCCCGAGCGCGGCCAGCGCGGCCCTGGCGTCGGAGAATTCGCGGCTGCCGCTGGCCTGCAGCTGGCGTGTCTCGTGGCCCTTGCCGGCGATCAGCACCGCATCGCCGGCGGCCGCCGACCCGATCGCGCGCGCGATCGCGGCGCCGCGGTCGCGCAGGACGTCGACGCCGGCGCCATTGCTGAATCCGGCCAGGATGTCGGCGACGATCCGCGCCGGATCCTCACCGCGCGGGTTGTCGTCGGTCACGACGACCCGGTCGGCGAGGCGTTCGGCCACGGCCGCCATTTCGGCACGCTTGCCGCGATCGCGCTCGCCGCCGCAGCCGAACACGCACCAGACCTGCCCGGCGCAGTGCTCCCGGATCGCGCTCAGCGCACTGCGCAGGGCCGCCGGTGTATGCGCGAAATCGACGAACACCGCCGGGCGGTCCGGCGCGGCTGTCAGCCGTTGCAGCCGCCCCGGCGGTGCCACGGCCGTGGCCAACGCCGCGGCCGCTCGTGCCAGCGGGTAATCAATGGCCAGCAGGATGCCCAGCGCGACGACCAGGTTCTCGGCGTTGTGGCGTCCCCAGAGCGGGCTGGCCAGCTGCGCGCGTCCGAAGTCGCCGTCGATCGCCAGCCCCAGACCGTCGCGATGCGCGGCCAGCAGCCGGCCTTCGAGGCGCGCCGGCCGATCGCCGCCGGCCGTGTCCAGCAGCGCGACCGTCAGCGCGTCGGCGCCGGTGGGCAAGCGTGCGAGCAGCTCGCGGCCGAACTCGTCGCCCACGTTGATCACCATGCGCGCCGGACGGCAGTCGACGAAGAGCCGCGCCTTGGCCGCGGCATAGGCCTCCAGGCTCCCGTGGTAATCGAGGTGATCGCGGCTCAGGTTGGTCAGCGCCGCGACCGCGAAGCGCAAGCCGTCGACCCGGCCCTGGTCGAGCGCGTGGGACGAGACCTCGCTGACTGCGTGCGTGACCCCGGCGGCCGCGAGTTCGTCCAGCCGCCGGTTGAACTCCACACAATCGGGCGTGGTCAGATCGCTGTCGGCCAGCGAGCCGAGGCGGCCGTAGCCGAGAGTGCCGAGGTAGGCCGCATCGGCACCGAGCCGGGCGAGCGCCTGCGCGACCAGCCACGCGGTCGTGGTCTTGCCGTTGGTGCCGGTGACGCCGGCCAGCGCCAGGCGCGCCGACGGGCTCGCGTAGTAACGGTTCGCCAGCTCGGCGAGCCGGGACGACAGCGCCGGCACGGCGACCCCCGTGACCCCCGCCGGCAGCACCGGTGCGGCCACGGCGCCGGCCGGCTCCCAGGCGACCGCGCTCGCGCCGGCGGCCAGCGCCTCCTGCAGATGGTCCAGCCCGTGGCCGCGCGCGCCGCGGCAGGCGAGGAACAGGCTGCCGGGCCGGACGCGGCGGCTGTCGCAGGCCAGGCCGCGCACCTGCGTGCCGGCGCCGACCGGAGCGATGCCGGCCAACAGATCGGCGAGATCCATGACCCTGGCGCTCATGGTCCCCTCGCGAGCAAGGCGCCGCGGGCGCCATCGGGCGCCGGCGGCTCGTCGGGCGGCACCGCGAGCAGGCGCAGTGCGCCGGCCGCGATTTCGGCGAATACCGGCGCGGCCACCGTGCCGCCGTAATACTCGCCGGCCGACGGGTCGTCGATGACCACGGCGATCGCGAGCCGCGGCCGGCTGGCCGGCGCGATGCCGGCGAATACGGCGGTGTAGCGATCCTCGGCATAGCCGCCACCGGCAAACTTGCGCGCCGTGCCGGTCTTGCCGGCGATGCGGTAACCGCGCACCGCGGCGCGGCTGCCGGTGCCCTCCGGCGTCACTACTTCCTCGAGCATCAGGCGCACGGCGCGCGCGGTCTCGGCGCTGACGACGCGCCGCGGAATCGGCGGCTCGCCGACGGCGATCAGCGACACCGGCCGCAGCAGCCCGTCGGCCGCGAAGACCGCGTAGGCCTGCGCGAGCTGCAACGCGGTCATCGAGATGCCGTAGCCGTAGGCCAGCGTCGCCTGGCTGATCGGCCGCCAGTTGCTGTAATGGCTCAGCAGGCCGCCGGACTCACCGGGAAAGCCGCTGGCGGTCGGCCGGCCGAGGCCGAAGGCCGACAGCACCTCGTAGAGCTGCTCCGGCTCCAGAGACATCGCCAGCTTGGTCGCGCCCACGTTGCTGGACCGCGCCAGCAGCGTCGCGAGGCCGATGCGGCCGAGGTTGTGCTCGTCCTCGATCAGCTTGGAACCGACCTGGATGAAGCCGGGGTTGGTGTCGACCTGACTGTCCGGCCGGTAGGCGCCGCTCTCCAGCGCGGCCGCGACGACCAGCGGCTTCAGTGTCGAGCCGGGCTCGAAGATATCGGTGATCGCCCGGTTCCGGTAGCGCCGCGCCGATAGCTGGCTGCGGTCGTTCGGGTTGTAGGCCGGCTGATTGGCCATCGCGAGCACTTCGCCGCTGGCGACGTCCAGCACGACTACCGAGCCGGCGCTGGCCCGGTGGCGGCTGACGGCGGCCTTCAGTTCCCGGTAGGCGAGGTACTGGATGCGCAGGTCGATGGCACTGCGCAGATCGCGGCCGGGTCTCGGCTCCTCCAGCGCCTCCAGGTCCTCGATCACGCGCCCGAGACGATCCTTCAGGACCTTCTTGCGGCCCGGCCGGCCAGCCAGCCACTGGTCGAAGGCCAGTTCCAGGCCTTCCTGGCCGTGGTCGTCGACGTCGGTGAAGCCGATCAGGTGCGCGACGACCTCGCCGGCCGGGTAATAGCGCCGATACTCGCGCAGGCGATCGACGCCCGGGATCTCCAGCGCCGCGACCCGCGCCGCATCGGCCGGGTTCATGTGCCGGCGCAGGTACATGAATTCCCGGCCGGCGTTGCGGGCCACGCGCCTGGCCAGTTCGGCCGCATCCAGTTCGAGCGCCGCGGCGAGCGCCGGGATCCGATCCGGCGCGCCCGCCAACTCGCGCGGATTCGCCCAGATGCTGTCCACCGGCGTGCTCACGGCCAATACCTCTCCATGGCGATCGGTGATCGCGCCGCGGTGCGCCGACACCCGCGCGACGCGCACGTGCCGCGCGGCCGCCTGCTCGAGCAGAAACGCCTTTTCGAAGACCTGCAACTGCACCGCGCGCAGGCCCAGTGCGAGGCCGGCCAGCCCCAGCAGGCCCGCCACCAATGAACTGCGCCAGCCAAAACCGGGCAGCACAGCCGCCGGCCGCCGCCGGCGTTTCATGGCTGCACCAGCCGGATGTCTGCCGGCGACGGTTCCACCATGCCCATCCGTTCGCGGGCCAGTTTTTCGACCCGCGCGTGGTTCGACCAGGTGCCGTGCTCGATGCGCAACTGCCCCCAGGTCACTTCCAGTGCATCACGTTCCGCAATCAGGCCCTGCAATTCGGTGAACAACTGGCGCGATTGGTGCCTGGCATAGACGACGGCCACGGCGGAGACGATGACCGCAACCGCCAGCAGGATCTCCGGCCAGTGTCGCAGGCCGTTCACAGCCGTTCTCCGGTCCGCAGCGTGGCGCTGCGCGCCCGAGGATTGGCGGCGACTTCGGCGGCCGTCGGCCGGATCGCGTGTGCCGGCCGGCGCAGTTTCGGTCGAGCCGCCGGCGGTACGACCGGCAGATCGGCGAGCGCCGGGTCGATGCGCGAGTGATCGCGCAGGAAGCGCTTGACCAGCCGGTCCTCCAGCGAATGGAAACTGATCACGCACAGCCGGCCGCCATGGTCTAGCAGGTCCAGCGCCGCCTCCAGCGCCTGCTCCAGTTCTTCCAGTTCGCGATTGATGTGCATGCGAATCGCCTGGAATGCGCGGGTCGCCGGGTGACGCCCCGGCCGCGCCGGCACACAGGCGGCGATGAGTTCCGCGAGCTCCGTCGTCGTCTCGATCGGCCGTTCCTCGCGCCGCTCGCAGATCGCCCGCGCGATCCGCCGGGCCGCCGGTTCTTCGCCGAGCCGCCGCAGCACGCGCGCGATCTCGCTTTCCTCGGCGGTGGCCAGCCAATCGGCAGCGCTCTGGCCTTCGCCCGGGGTCATGCGCATGTCCAGCGGGCCCTCACGCAGGAAACTGAAACCGCGTTGCGGATCGTCGAGCTGCGGTGACGACACGCCGAGATCCAGCAGAATGCCCTGCACGCGCGCGTCGCCGAAGTGCTCGGCGACACAGCCGCGTAGCTCCGAAAAGCGGCTCTGCGCGGTCAGCATCCGCGGCTCCGCGGCAGCCAGTCGGCGGGCGGCGCGCACCGCGTCCGGATCGCGGTCGATCGCCAGCAGGCAGCCGCCGGGGCCGAGCCGCTCGAGGATCGCGCGGCTGTGACCGCCGCGGCCGAAGCTCGCATCCACATACAGGCCATCCGGCCGAATGGCCAGCTGCTCAACCACTTCCTCCCGCAAGACGGGAACATGCTGCTCCACCCCGCCGCTCCCCGACCGTTACGAGGACGCGTTGTCGTCAATACTCCGGGCGACCGCTAGAGCGACAGCGATTCGAGATCGGCCGGCAGGTCCTGGTCGCTCGCCGACAGCCACTCGTCCCGTTTCTCGTTCCAGCGACTCTCGTCCCAGAGCTCGAACTTGTTGCCCTGTCCGATCAGGATGGCCTGGCGATCCAGGCTGGCGAATTCGCGCAACTCGCGCGGGATCAGCACCCGCCCGTGGCCGTCCATGTCGATTTCCGACGCATGACCGACCATCAGGCGCTGCAATCGCCGGACGCGCGGCTGAAAACTCGACAGCCGCATGAGCTTGCGCTCGATCTCCTCCCATTCGGGCAGGGGATAGAGAAGCAGGCAGTAGTCCTGGTCGACGGTGCAGACCAATTGCCCGTCGCAACGGGCCTTGAGACGCTCCCGGTAACGTACCGGGATCGCGACCCTGCCCTTCGCGTCGAGCGTGACTTTGGTTGCCCCACGAAACATGCCAACCTGGACAAGTTAGCCCATCTCCTCCCACTTTTTTCCACTTCTCGACACTATAGGTAGCGGGCTGGAGGACGTCAACCGAATTCGCCATTAAATTCTTTCCGCACAGCAACTTATCCACCTCCTACCGGTGTTTTCCGGTCGCTGCAGGGACTTTTGGCCAACAGATATCAGCAGCTTAGAGGGGCTACTTCAGGTGATATTGAGCCGGCGTCCCTGCCAGCCGCATCGCCGGCCGGCCGGTGCCGGGCGATGGGGGCCGCGCGGCCGCCCCGCGCGGGGCGGCCGCCGGCCTGGATCTGAAATGGAGCCGGCCGATAAGCCGGGTTCTGTCGGGGGCAGCCATTCATCTGGGACCACCGTCGCCGGCGGCCTCTTGCGACCTACCCGGGAGCCCGGGCGGACACCGGTGCGCCGGGCTCGCGCCCGTCGCCTGCTCCCCTATTTGGTCTTGCTCCGGGTGGGGTTTACCGTGCCGCGGCGTGTTACCACCCGCGCGGTGCGCTCTTACCGCACCTTTTCACCCTTGCCTGCGCCGCACAGCGGCGCCGGCGGTCTGTTTTCTGTGGCACTTTCCGTGGGCTCGCGCCCCCCAGGCGTTACCTGGCACCCTGTCCGCCGGAGCCCGGACTTTCCTCCCGCCGCCATGCGGCGAGCGACTGCCTGGCCGGCTCCAGCGACCAATCTATGGCTTCAGTCCTCGTCCTGCAAGCCCGCGAGCCGATAGGCGTCGGCCCGCCGGCCGCCGGCGATCCGCGCGGCGAGGCTCGCGGCCCGGGCCGGCGGCAACTCGCCGGCCAGGATCCCGAAGACCCGTCGCAATTCCGCCTCGGCCGCCGCCGCGGCCGGCGCCCCGCCGACGACCAGCGTCATTTCGCCACGGTGCCCGCCCGGGTCGGCCGCCAGCAAGGCGGGCAAGCTCGCCAGACTGCCGCGGTAGATCGTCTCATGGCGCTTGCTCAGTTCGCGGCAGAGCACGGCCGGCCGGTCGCCGCCGAACTCGTCGGCCAGCGCCGCGAGGCTCGCATCGATGCGGCGCGCCGTCTCGTAGAACACCAGGGTCGCGCGCTCGCCGGCCAGCGCCTGCAAGCGCCGCCGGCGGGCGGCCGCGCGCGCCGGCAGGAAGCCGGCGAAGTAGAAACTGTCGGTCGGCAGGCCGGCCACGGACAGGGCCGCGATCGCCGCGCAGGGGCCAGGCACCGGGATCACCGGCAGGCCCTCGGCCGCGGCGGCGCTGACCAGCCGGTAACCGGGATCGCTGACCAGCGGCGTCCCCGCGTCACTGAGCAGCGCCACGCTCTCGCCGGCGGCCAGGCGCCCCAGCAGTTCCGGCACACGCGCCGCTTCATTGTGCTCGTGCAGCGAGCGCATGCGCTTGCTGAGCCCCAGGCTCGTTAGCAATTGGCCGGTGCGCCGAGTATCCTCCACCGCCAGCCAATCGGCGCCGGCCAGCACGTCGCGCGCGCGGGCGCCCAGGTCCGCGAGATTCCCGATGGGCGTGGCGACCACGTACAGGGCAGCTTCGAGCGGCGGCATGGATTCCCGTCAACAGCCAGTGACAGTCAGCGACAGCATACCGCGCGAGCCGCGCCTCCGGCGCCTGCGACTGCCGGTGGCGCTGTGGCTGCTGCTGGCCTTGCTCGCCGCCTGCGAACCGCTGCAGCGGCCGGAACGCGGGGCCGCCGAGCGCGCCCGCGCCGAGGCCCTGGCCAATCAGCAACGTCACGACGACGCGGCCGAGGCCTTCCTCGCGCTCGCGCAGGCCGCTCGTGGCCCCGAGCGCGAACGCTACCTGATCCTCGCGGCGCGGGAACGGCGCCTCGCCGGCCGCGTCGGCGCCGCCCGGGCGATCCTCGACGGCCTGCCCGAGCCGGTGGCCGCGGCCAACCGGCTCGGCTGGGCCCAGGTCGCGGCCGACGTCGCTGTCGCCAGCGGCGAGCCGGAACGGGCGCTGGAGATCCTCGCGCTGGCGCCGGCCACGTCCAAGCCCGGCGCCGCCGCCGAACTGGCCCGGATCCGCGCCGAGGCCCTGTTCCGGGTCGGAGATCCGGCCGGGGCGACCCGCGCCTACCTGGAACGCGAGGTCTGGCTGGAAGACCCGGCGGCCATTGCCGAGAACCAGGCGGCCCTGTGGGCCGCCTATCAGCGCTTCGGTGACGGCATCACACCGGAAATGGCCGAGGCGGAGGATGACCCGATCGTGGCCGGCTGGCTGCGGCTCGGCTACATCGCCGCGGCCCGCCGCGACAGCCAGGCCGGCCTGAACCTCGCCCTGCTCGGCTGGCAGAGCCGCCATCCAAATCATCCGGCGGCCCGCGTGCTGCTGCCGCGGCTGCTGCGTGACTACGTCGGCATCGCCGAGATGCCACAGCGCGTCGCCTTGCTGCTGCCGCTGTCCGGGCGGCAGGCGGCGGCCGGCAGAGCGCTGCGCGAGGGATTTCTCGCAGCACACTACGCGGCGGGCGGCCTCGAGGTGCCGCGACCGGTGATCAGGGTCTACGATGTCGAAGCGCTCGGCGTGCTGGCTGCCAGCCATCAGGCGCTCGCGGACGGCGCGCAATTCGTCGTCGGCCCGCTGCTGAAGCGGTCGGTGCAGGCGCTGGCCGGTGCCGGTAGCAGCCTGCCGACGCTGGCACTGAACTACCTGCCGGACGAACAGCCGGCGCCGGCGGCCTTCTACCAGTTCGCCCTGGCGCCGGAGGACGAGGCCCAGGCCGTGGCCGAGCGTGCGATCGAGTTGCAGCAATGGCGGGCGCTGGTGCTCGCGCCGAACAATGCCTTCGGGCGGCGCTTGCTGAACAGCTTCGCCGCCAGCTATGAGGGCCGCGGTGGACGCATTCTTGCCTATCGTTTCTACGACCCGCGGGCGACGGACTTCTCCGCGACCATCAAGGACCTGCTGCTGATCAACGAGAGCGAGGCCCGGCACGCGCGCCTGGCTGCAAATCTGCGCACGGAACTCGGTTTCGAGCCTCGCCGGCGGGCCGACATCGACCTAATCTTCCTGATCGCGAGCCCGGATGCCGGCAAGCTGATCCGGCCGCAACTGAAGTTCTACTACGCCGGCGATGTCCCGACCTATGCGACGACGGCGATCTGGCGCGAAGGCTCGCGCAACAACTCGGACCTCAACGGCATCCTGCTGCCGGAACTGCCGTGGCTGGTATCACCGAGCGGCGAACAGGCGCGGGCGCGGGCGGTGCTGGCCGAGTTCTGGCCGCAGGACGCCGAGGCGCGGGCGCGGCTGCATGCCATGGGCTTCGATGCCTGGCGGCTGCTGCCCGAACTGGCCGGCGGCACGCTGGCCAATGGCGCGGAACTGGCCGGCGCGGCCGGGCGCCTGTATCTCGCGGCCGACGGGCGCATCCACCGCCGCCTGCACTGGGCGCGGATCAGCGGCGGGCGCCTCGTCAGCCTGGCACCGCTGAGCGAAGCCGATGCCGGGGCCAACGCGATCCCGGCGGCGTCGCCGCCCGACTGACACGGGCGGGGACGCAGCGCATCTACGCGCCGGGCGCCGGGCCGAGCAGCTGGCGCTGGCATTCCTGCGCCGCCGCGGCCTGCGGCTGGTGGCGCGCAACTTCAGCTGCCGGCTGGGCGAGATCGACCTGATCATGCGCGCCGGCGCCTGCCTCGTGTTCGTGGAGATCCGCTACCGGCGGGATAGCCGGCGCATGACGCCCGCAGAGACCATCGGCCCTGCGAAGCAACGCCGCATCCTGCGGACCGCGCAGTACTTCCTGCAGTGCCATCCGCGCTATGCGGCGCTGGCGCTGCGCTTCGATCTCGTGGCCTTGTCAGGGCCGTTGGAGCGGGTGACACTTAGCTGGCAGCGCGGCATCTTCGAGGATGCCGGACCGGCCTGAGCGGAACGGGGCATCGCAACGCATGAGAGCGCAGGAACGCATCCGCGCACATTTCGCGGAAAGCATCGAGGTCAAGCAGAGGTCGATGCTGGCGCTGGCCGAACCGGTCGCCGCCGCCGTCGCCGTGCTCAGCGACTGCCTGCGTCACGACGGCAAGATCCTGAGCTGCGGCAACGGCGGGTCCGCCGGCGATGCCCAGCATTTTTCGGCGGAGCTGCTGAACCGTTTCGAGATGGAGCGCCCTGGCCTGGCGGCCGTGGCATTGACGACCGACAGTTCGACGCTGACGTCGATCGCCAACGATTACAGCTATGAGCAGGTCTTCGCCAAGCAGGTCTCAGCGCTGGCGCAGCCGGGCGATTGCCTGCTGGCGATCTCGACTTCCGGTCATTCGGCCAACGTGGTTGCAGCGGTCAAGGCCGCTCACGAGGCGCAGGCACATGTCGTCGCGCTGACCGGCCGTGACGGCGGTGCGATCGCCCACCTGCTCGAGGACGGCGACGTCGAGATCCGCGTGCCGGACGAGCGCACGGCCCGCATTCAGGAAGTGCACCTGGTCGTGATCCACTGCCTCTGCGACGGCATCGATCAGGCGCTGTTCGGCGGGCGCGCGGCGGCTACTTGACCACCTTGAGTGCAGGCCGGCCCGGCGG
>RFHQ01000163.1 GCA_003695765.1 Gammaproteobacteria bacterium | reverse complement strand
GGAGGGTGCGCCGTGGATCTGCGCTCCCGGGTCGAACAGCGGTTGCGGCGGCACGGTGTGCGCCTGACGCCCCAGCGAGTCGAGATCGGCATGCTGTTGCTGGCCGAGCCCTGCCACCTGTCAGCCGAGCAGTTGCTGGCCCGGCTGCGGGCCGCCGGCAGCGGCATCTCCAAGGCAACCGTCTACAACACGCTGAACCTGTTCGCCCGCCAGGGCATCGTCCGCGAAGTCGCCGTCGACCCGGCGCGGCTGTTCTACGACTCGACGACCACGCCGCATCATCACTTCTATAATGAAGACACCGGCGAGCTGGTCGACATCGATCCGGCCGAGCTGTCGATCCACGGCTGCCCGCAGCCGCCGGAAGGCACCGACACGACCTCGATGGAACTGGTCATCCGGCTACGCAACCGGCGCGGCTGAGGCCGCTCGATTGCCCGGTTTCCGGGCATTACCTATACTTCGCCGCCGGGCCGGAGTAGCTCAGCTGGTAGAGCAGCGCATTCGTAATGCGAAGGTCGTAGGTTCGACTCCTATCTCCGGCACCACTTCCGTGTCACCGCTGCCGGTAGCCGTTCAGCCGGCTCCGGACTGCTCCGCCCGCCGCTGCCGACGGAACTCGAGCATCTCGTCGGCGATCCGGTATGCCTCGACCGTCAACACGTGGTAGTGGTGGCGCAGGTGATCGTCGTCGCCCTGGTAGCGGGCCACCAGGCCCGTGACGGCCGCGGCGGCGCAGTAGTCGCGGAAGGTCTCGTCATCCATCGTGGCTGCCTCCTGCTGTCGTAGCGGTGACGGCTTCAGAAGCTGAACAGGCCATGCACCGAGAAATAGTCGACGTCGCTCTGGCCGGCGCCGAACTGGAACGGCCCCGATGGGGTCGGGATGCTGCCGGGGGGGCCGATATCCAGGTAGCGCTCGTATTCCAGGCGCATGCCGAAGCGCTCGCCGAGCGGGAAGCGGAAGCCGAAGCCGAAGAAACCGGAGCTGTCGTCGTCCTTGATCGTCGGGATCGGTCCGATGCTGGAGATCGTGCCGCCGAGTTCGCCGTCCCAGATGTACACGCCGCCCTTGCCGTAGAAGCCGACCTGCTCGAGCATCGGCACGGTGAAGGTGGCGGCGATGAAGCCGCCATCGACCTTGGCGGAGACGTCGGTTGCGCCGCCCTTGGCCGTCAGCTTGCCGAGATCGAGGAAGCCGGCCTCGATGCCGGCCCACTTGATCGGCTGCCAGCCGACGAAGAGCTTCCAGGCCACGTCCTGGTCGTCGCAATTGACTTGCGATGAGAAAGTCGGGCTGACCGTGCGGTCCAGCTCGTCGCAGGCGGTCTTGTCCGCCTTTGCCAGGCCGAGCCCGCCGCCGGCGTAGAAGCCCGTCGGGTTGTCGACCGCCGCCGCGTTCAGGCTCACGCCAATGAGCGCCACCCCTGCCAGCGCCACCATCGACCGCATGTTCATGTGCTTCCCCTTGCTGTTCCTGCAGGCCGTTGTCCAGCAGTCGGGCAATCTCCTCCCTGCGCTGCCGGGACGCCACCGATCATAGCAAACTGCGCTGGCCGGCCGAGATCCGGCTCGTGTATGTTGTTTGTGCAGCGATCGGCACAGCAGCGGGTCCAGTGGCCCTTCACCGGCGCCGGCCGGGGCGGGAAATAGCAGATGGCGGACAGCAGACTGATCGTCGGTATCTCGGGCGCCAGCGGCGTGATCTACGGCATCCGCCTGCTGGAAGTGCTGCAGCAGCAGGATGTCGAAACGCACCTCGTGTTGAGCAGCGGCGCGAAGCTGAACATCGCGCTGGAAACCGGCTGGCAGGTGAAGGACGTCGAGGCGCTGGCGGACGTGGTGCACAGCGAGAAAGACCTGGCCGCGACGATCGCGAGCGGTTCCTACCTGAGCAGCGGCATGGTGATCATGCCCTGCTCGATGAAGACGCTGTCGGCCGTGGTCAATTCCTACGCCGACAACCTGATCGTGCGCGCGGCCGACGTGGTCCTGAAGGAGCGCCGGCGCCTCGTGCTGGTCCCGCGCGAGACGCCATTGCACCTTGGCCATGCGCGGCTGCTGGTGCAGGCGGCGGAGATGGGCGCCGTCCTGGTGCCGCCGATGCCGGCCTTCTACAACGACCCGCAGACCGTCGACGACATCATCAATCACACGGTGGGCCGGGTGCTGGACCTGTTCGGCATCGACAGCGGCATCGTCAAGCGCTGGCAGGGCCCCCGCCGGCAGCGGCCGTGAACGACGGCGCGGCCCTGCGCGAGGCGGTCCTCGCGATGCTCGCCGCGCACAATACGATGACGCTGGCGACGGCGAACGCGGCCGGCGAGCCCTGGGCGGCGACCGTGTTCTATGCCAGCGACCGCGAGCTGAACCTGTACTTCGTCTCGGATGCGCGCACGCGTCACGGGCAGGACCTGGCGGCAGGCGGGCGGCTGGCGGCGGCGATCAATCCGGACTGCGGTACCTGGAACGAGGTGCGCGGCCTGCAGCTCGCGGGCCGCGTCGACGTGCTCACCGGCACCGCCCGGCTCGCGGGGCTGAAACATTATCTCGCGAAGTTCGCCGATGTCCGGACGCTGTTCCAGAAGCCGCGCGACGCCAACGAACGGACCATCGCCGAGCGGCTCAAGGCCGCGAATCTCTACTGCCTGCGCCCGAGCTTCATCCGGTTGATCGACAACAGCCGCTGGTTCGGCTACAAGGAAGAACTGCGGCTGGACTGAGCCGCGTCAGTAGTCCTCACCGCTGGAATAGGGCGGCAGCTGCCCGAGGTGGATGCCGCTGTCGACGATCAGCGTCTCGCCGGTGACCAGCCGCGCGCCCGGGTGCATCAGGAAGAACACCAGCGCCTCGGCGATGTCCTCGGCCGTTGCCACTTCCTTCAACGGCAGCTGCTGGCGGGTTGCCTCCAGCATGGCCGCGTACTGTTCGTCGCCCATGCCACCCTTGAGCCAGCGCGTCTGGATCATGCCCGGCACCACGGTGTTGATGCGGATCTCCGGCGCCAGCACGTGCGCCAGCGAGCGGCTCATCAGGTTCAGCGCCGCCTTGGACGCGGCGTAGGGGATCGACGAGGCGATGCCGGTGACACCGCCGATCGACGAGTCGTTGACGATGGCGCCGCCGGTCTTGCGCATATGCGGCTCGACCGCGCGGATCATCTGGTAGGCGCCCACGACATTGACGGCGTAGATGTCGAGGAAATCCTGCTTGTCGATGCCGTCGAGCTTCGGATAGGGGTTGAACTTGGTGCGTGCGGCGTTGTTGACCAGGTAGTCGATGCGCCCCCAGGCGTCGACGGCCGCCTGTGCCATCGCGCGGCAGGCGTCGTCGTCGGATACGTCCGCCTGGAAACAGACCGCCTCGGCGCCGGCTTCGCGGCAGCGGGCCGCGGTCTCCTCGGCTTCGGCCTGGCTGCGGGTGTAGTTGATCACCACGTTACAGCCGCGTTGCGCCAGCAGCAGCGCCGTGGCGGCGCCGACCCCGGTCGCCGATCCCGTGACGATCGCAACTTTTCGCTCGCTCATATCTGCTCTCCTCGCTGCTGCCGGCCACCCGGCGCTCATTGCCCGGAAGGCCGCGAATCTTAGCAGGCACCGGGTCCCGCTGCCGCGCCGGGAACGAAAGTGCTAAGGTGGCTGCCCGCGCGCGGCCGCGCGCATTTGATGACAAGTAATCGATGCCGGAAGGGGAGTGAAG
>RFHQ01000162.1 GCA_003695765.1 Gammaproteobacteria bacterium | reverse complement strand
GACGACCATCCGCCAGGCATTGAAACCGGACGCGCCGCAGATCCACGAACGCGCGCCGGGCAACATCGGGCCGACGATGGACAAGGACTGGGGCGACCCGGACCGCGGCTTCGCCGAGAGCGATCTGATCGTCGAGGACGAGTTCCGCACGCCGATGCAGCACAACACGCTGGCGGAACTGCACGTGGCGCTGGCCGATTTTTCCAGCCCCGACAAGCTGCAGCTATACACGCCGACGCAGAGCGCACCGATGTACCAGATGGAACTGGCCCGTGGCTTCGGCCTGCAGCAGAGCCAGGTCCGCATCGTCTACCGGAACATCGGCGGAGCCTTCACCGGCCGGGGGCGGCCGAAGCCGCATCATTTCATCGCCGCGCTCTTGTCGCGCAAGGCCGGCCGGCCGGTGAAGATCAAGGCGACCGCGGACGAGGAATTCATCATGTTCCGCGCCTCCGGCGAGACGCTGTACCGTTTCCGCACCGGCGTGACGCGCGACGGCGTGATCAAGGCCCTGGAGGCGGATATTACTTTCGATGCCGGCGGCCACGACGAGTGGGCCATGATCCTGTGGCTGCCGTCGATCTACCTGAACTGGCTCTACCGGCCGGTCGGCGTGCGTTACCGCGGGCGCTTCGTGTTTACCAACACCGTGCCGAAAGGCTCGCATCACGGCGGCATCATGGGGCGGATGAGTGCCGGCTGGCAGCAACACATCACGCACGTGGCCGAGGCGCTGGGCATGGACCCAGCCGAGTTTCAGCTGCGCAATGCAGTGGAGGCCGGCGACGAGACGCCGGATGGCAGCGTCTTCGCGTCCTGCGGCCTGCGCGACTGCATTCGCGCCGTGGTCGAGCGTTCCGGCTGGCGCGACAAGTACGGCAAGTTGCCGAAATACCACGGCATCGGCATCGGCATCGGCGCGCAGGCCTCCGGCTCGAAGGGCGCCGACAACGACACCTCGGCGGCGATGGTGAAGATCGCCGATGACGGCATCGTGACGCTGTACACCGGCATTCCAGACATGGGCCAGGGCTCGCACACGGTCATGTGCATGATCGCGGCCGAGGTGCTCGGCACGGAGCCGGCGGACATCCGTGTCGTGCAGGGTGATTCGGACATCACGCCCTTCGACTGGGGCGCATTCTCGCAGCGGGGCACGTTCACAACCGGCAACGCGGTGAAAGCGGCCTGCGAGGATGCGCGGGAGCAGCTCGCGGCGATCGCGGCCCGCGAGCTGGAGGCCGATCCAGGCGATCTCGTGTTCGGCGGTGGGCGCGTGCAGGTGGCCGGCTGCCCGGACCGCAGCCTGAGCTTCGCCGAGGTCGCGGCGAAGTCGCTGCACAGCGAGGAAGGCCGCTTCGTCATGGGCCGCGGCTTCTTCAATTCGCCGAAGCCCTTCGGCGCGCTGGCCTTCTCGTTTGGCGCGCAGGTGGCCGAGGTCGAAGTCGACCCGGTGACGGGAGCGGTGACGGTGCACAAGGTCTGGGCCGCGCATGACATCGGGCGGGTGATCAACCGGCTGGCCGTGGAAGGGCAGCTCGACGGCCAGGTGTTCTCCGGCATGAGTCAGGTGCTGTACGAGGAATGCCGGGTCGAGGACGGGCTGATCCTCAACCCGTCGCGGCTGGAGTACAAGCTGCCGCGCGCCTGGGAGTTGCCGGAGGTCGACTACACGCTGATCGAGACCATCGACCCCTATGGCCCCTTCGGCGCCAAGGAAGTCGGCGAGGGGCCGATCGTGGTCACGATGTCCGCGGTCGCAGCCGCGGTGCAGAACGCCGTCGGGGCGATGGCCCCGGAAATCCCGGTGACGCCTTGGCGCGTCCTGCGCCTGCTGCGTGCGACCGCCGACGGCAGCACCACCACCGGCAAGCGCTGGTCCGAAGGCCTGGCCCGCCAAAAATAGTGTCAGAGATGATTTTCCGCGGCGCAAAATCATCTCTGACACCATTTTCCGGCGGCTGATTGGTGTCTGACACTATTTTCGTGCCGCGGCGGGTCGCGGCGGCCTGGGGGCTGGGGACCTTCGCGACGACGACGATGCTGAACGGCGTGTCGGTCGTGCTGCTGTACTTCCTGGTGAATTTCCTGAAGGTGGAGCCGGTCGTCGCCGGCGCACTGCTGTTCGGCTCCAAGCTGCTGGACGTCGTGACCGACCCGCCGATGGGCTTGATCTCGGATCGCACGCGCAGCCGCTGGGGCAAGCGCCGGCCCTATCTGCTCGGATCCTCGCTGTTCTGCGGGCTGTCCTTTGCGCTGTTGTTCAATGTGCCTGGCGAGCTGGCCGGTGGCGGCCTGTACGCCTGGCTCGCCGGACTGCTGGCCCTGTACGCGCTGTCCTATACCGCCTTCCAGGTGCCCTACATGGCCATGCCGGCCGAGATGACCGACGATTATCACGAGCGCACGCGGGTCATGGGCTGGCGGGTGCTGTTCATGACCCTCGGCAATTTCACCGGTTCCGCGGTCGTGCCGGCGCTCGTCGCCGTGTTCGGCAAGGACCGCGCGGCCTACGGCGACATGGGCCTGCTGATCGGCGGGCTGATCATGCTGGCCATGCTGCTGTGCTTCGCCGGAACCGCCGGCGCGCGCATGACGCCGACGGAAAGCCACCCGCAGGCCCTGCGCTGGCACCTGCGCCGGCTGGCAGCCAACCGGCCGCTGCTGGTGCTGATCGGCATGAAGATACTGATCTATGTCGGCATCTCCGCCTTCGTCTCGGTGATGCTGTTCTTTCTCGCCAGCGTGCTGAAAACGGGCCCGGAAGCACTCGCGGTCTATGGCGCCACGCAGACGCTCGCAACGATCGCCAGCATCCCGCTCTGCGCCCGGCTGTCGCGGCGCATCGGCAAGCGCATGGCCTACCTGATCTGTCTGGTCGGTTTCGTGCTGACGCTGGCCACCTGGGTCTTCGCCGTGCCTGGCGAAGCGCTGTGGGCGATCGGCCTGCGCGGCGCCGTGCTCGGGGTCTTCGCCGCCGGCAATTTCCTGTACGGCAACTCGATGCTCTTGGATGCTTTTGCGTGGGACTACCAGCAGACCGGCGTGCGCCGCGAAGGCGTGCTATCGGCGGCCTTCAGTTTCTGCGAGAAGGCCTCGCTGGCCTTTGGCCCGCTGATCATCGGCGCGCTGCTATCGGCGATGGGTTTCGATAAGACGCTGCCGCCGACGGCCGAGCAGCCGCCGGGCGCCGTGCAGGCGATGTACCTGGGCTTCATCTGGATACCGGTAACTTGCCAGCTGGCCGCGGCCACGCTGCTGACTGCCTGGCCGCTGGACCCGCAGCGCCTGCGGCCGGGCGGCGATCTGCGCCGCTGAGGCCTTCAGGCGGACGCGGCGGCCGCATGGGCACCGATGCCGGGCTGCCCGTGCCGTGCGATATAGACGAAGCAGCCGATGAAAATGGCCAGCACGGCCAGCGTCAGCAGCGGGTACTGGAAGGGCTTCAGCCAGTACTCGTCGTAGGCGCCCATATAGGTCGGGATTTCGAAGGAGCCCCAACCAACGGTGCCGGTGGGGATGCCGTACCGCACGGCGTGACCGACGCGCGGGATCTTCAGCAGTTTCCAGGCCAGGTAGGCGGCCCAGCCGGTCCAGCCGAGGTAGGCGGCCGCGACGACCGGGCTCTCGCTGCCGAAGTAGAACGCGTACAGCCAGAACAGGTAACAGAACCAGATCACGAACAGCGTTTCCAGCGCCGTGATGCGCGCGAAGTTCCGCCGGTTGTTCGGCACCGGCATGCCGGGGCTGAAATGCAGATTGCGATGGAACCAGCGCATGAAGTTGCACTTGGTATTGCGATTGAACATGCCGTACAGCAGGAACAGCGCCAGCATGATCGGCAGTGTCGCCTGCAGCATATTGGCGCCGGGCGCGGCGACATACTGGGCGTCGACCCGGTAGGGCGGCACCGCGTACAGTTCCGAGAAGAAGGTAAAGGAGAATTCGAACCAGCCGACCCAGATCAAGAGTCCGCCCAGCAACCCCATCCAGGTCGCCGCCGTTTCCGGCTCGCGTAGCCCGCGCCAGATGATCAGGAAACCGGCCGACCCCACCGCGAACGCTACCCAGGGGTAGGCCGCCCCGGACAGTTCGTGAATGGCCGTGTAGGCGCTATGGCCCAGCCACTGGCTGACGAAGGCCAGTGTGAACGCCACGACGCCCGGCCAGGGTTTGCGGTAGATCGCCTTGCGCATCGCGTTCCCCGTCAATGGCGGCTGCAATTGCGGTAGTCTAGCGCAATGCGCTTGCCTGGCCCGTTCGAGATCCACAAGGTGCTCGAGTTCGAGTGGCCGCGGCGCTCCCCGGATTTCCTGCTGGCCGGCGTCAGCCCTGAACAGGTATTGGCGACCCGCTGCGGCCGCGATCCGCGCTTCGTCGATGCGGCCAGCGGGCTGTTGATCATGTCCTTTCACAGCCTGGTGATTCGCAGCCCGGCCGGCGTGTTGCTGGTCGACACCTGCGTCGGCAATCACAAGGACCGCCCGATGTTGCCGGAATGGCACCAGCAGCAGTGGCCCTACCTGGAGCGGCTCGCACAGGCCGGCCTGGCGCCTGCCGACATCGACTATGTCTGCTGCACGCACCTGCACGGCGATCATGTCGGCTGGAACACACGCCTCGACGACGGCCGCTGGGTGCCGACATTC
Organism: Gammaproteobacteria bacterium; assembly: GCA_003695765.1. Classification (GTDB taxonomy): domain Bacteria; phylum Pseudomonadota; class Gammaproteobacteria; order Steroidobacterales; genus J054. The sequence continues at coordinate 440 of RFHQ01000162.1, read as the reverse complement.
CCGAAGGCCCGTTACCTGTTCGCCGCCGAAGAGCTCGCTTACTGGGAACGGCATCACCGCGAGGACCCGGAGAGCATCTATCGTCGCCCCTGGGAAGACAGCGTGCTGCCGGTGATCGCCGCCGGCCTGGTGCAGACCGTGCCCAGCGATGCGGAGATCCTGCCGGGCATCCGCCTGCGCCCCGCGTTCGGTCACACGCCCGGCAACGTCGTCATCGAAGTCGACGACGGCCGCCGCCGGGCGCTGCTGTCCGGCGATGTCGTTCACCACCCGGTGCAGATCGAGCGGCCGGGCTGGTGCAGCCACTTCGATCTGGATCAGGCGACCGCGCGCGTGAGCCGCGAGGCCCTGCTGGCCCGCGTCTGCGATTCGGACACGCTGGTCATGGGCGCGCATTTCGCCGGGCCGTCGGCATTGCGCATCGTCAGCGAGGCCGGTGG
>RFHQ01000161.1 GCA_003695765.1 Gammaproteobacteria bacterium | reverse complement strand
TTCAGGCATCGGCTGGCAGTGTCGACGGACATGGAGGCTGAATATAAAGATTTCTTTATATTACTGCCAGAACCGCGTCACAGTTCGGCCCGGCGACGCCCGGCGGCCGCGGTGGCCGCGCCAGGATCTGAAAATGCAGGAAAAATCGAAAACGAGCAGCGAACGTGTCGCGAAAATGGCCGAAAACGGCCACAGCCTTGGGGTCAGCCGAGCTTGCGGCGCAGCAATTCGTTGACCTGTTTCGGGTTCGCCTTGCCGCCCGAGGCCTTCATGACCTGGCCGACCAGGTAGCCCAGCACCTTGTGATTGCCGTCGCGGTATTGCTGCACCTGCGCCTCGCTGGCCGCGAGCACCTCATCGACCAGCGCCTCAATCGCGCCGCTGTCCGTGATCTGTTTCAGGCCGCGCTGCTCGATGATCTCGTCGGCGCTGCCCTCGCCTCGCCACATCGCCTCGAACACGTCCTTGGCCAGCTTGCCCGACAGCGTGCCGTCCTCGATCCGCTTGAGCAGCGCTCCGAGCGCATGCGGCGGCACGCGGCTGGCGCCGACCTCCAGGCCGTCGCGGTTCAGCGCCGCCGACAGCTCGCCCAGCACCCAGTTGGCCGCCAGCCGCGGGTCCTCCGCCGTGGCCGCGACGGCTTCGAAGTAATCGGCCAGCTCGCGGCTCGCCGTCAGCGTCGCGACATCGTCGTCGCGCAGCCCGAAGCTGGCGACGAAGCGCCGGCGCTTCGCCTCCGGCAGCTCCGGCAACTCGGCCTGCACCTCGGCCAGGAAGGCCTCGCTGAGCACCAGCGGCAGCAGGTCCGGGTCGGGGAAGTAGCGGTAATCGTTGGCCTCTTCCTTGCTGCGCATCGAGCGCGTGACGTTCCGGTCGGCGTCGTACAGCCGCGTCTCCTGCACGATCTGGCCGCCGGATTCCAGCACGTCGATCTGCCGCTCGACCTCGTATTCGATTGCCTTTTCGATGAAGCGAAAGGAGTTCAGGTTCTTGAGTTCCGTCCGGGTGCCCAGCTTGGCCTCGCCCTGCGGGCGAACCGAAACATTGGCGTCGCAGCGGAAGGAACCTTCCTGCATGTTGCCGTCGCAGATGCCGAGGTAACGCACGAGCTGGTGGATCTCGCGCATGTAGGCCGCGGCCTCCGCCGGGCTGCGCATGTCCGGCTCGGAGACGATTTCCAGCAAGGGCGTGCCGGCCCGGTTCAGGTCGATGCCAGTCGCATCGCCGAGGCCTTCGTGCAGCGACTTGCCGGCATCTTCCTCGAGGTGCGCGCGCGTGACGCCGATGCGCTTCTCGCTGCCGTCGGGCAGGCGGATCAGCAGGCTGCCGCCCTGCACGATCGGCAGTTCATACTGGCTGATCTGGTAACCCTTCGGCAGGTCCGGGTAGAAGTAGTTCTTACGGGCGAACACCGAGCGCCGGGCCACGGTCGCGCCGATCGCCAGCCCGAACAAGGCGGCCATCCGCACGGCTTCCGCGTTCAGCACCGGCAGCACGCCTGGATAGCCGAGGTCGACCAGCGAGGCCTGGGTGTTCGGTTCGGCGCCATAGGCCGTCGGCGAGCCGGAAAAGATCTTGCTGCGCGTCGCCAGCTGCGCATGGATCTCCAGGCCGATGACCGTTTCCCAGACCATGTCAGCCAGCCTCCGGCTGCGCATGGTGCCAGTCGCTCGCCTGCTGATAGCGGTGGGCGGCATTCAGCAGCAGGGCTTCGCCGAAGGCCGGCGCGATCAGTTGCAGGCCGACGGGCAGGCCGTCGACGAAGCCGCAGGGCACCGAGGCCGCCGGCAGTCCGGCCAGGTTCGCGCCGATCGTATAGATGTCGTTCAGGTACATCTGCACCGGGTCGTCGAGCTTCTCGCCGAGGCGGAAGGCCGGCGTCGGCACCGTCGGCCCGGCGAGCAGATCGACCTCGGCGAAGGCACGGCGGAAATCGTCGGCGATCAGCTGGCGGACCTTCTGGGCCTTGAGGTAATAAGCGTCGTAATAGCCGGCGGACAGCACATAGGTCCCGGTCAGGATACGCCGCTTGACCTCGGCACCGAAGCCCTCCTTGCGGGTCAGCTTGTACAGTTCTTCCAGTGTCGCCGCGTCGGGGTGGCGGTAACCGAAGCGGATGCCGTCGTAGCGCGAGAGGTTCGATGAGGCCTCGGCCGGCGCGACGATGTAATAGGTCGGCACCGAGAGACCGATCTTCGGCAGCGAAACCTCGACCAGTTCGGCGCCCTGGCTTTCCAGCACGCCCAGCGCCTCGCGCACGGCCGCGGCACAGCCGGCGTCCAGGCCATCGTCGAAGAACTCCCGGACGATGCCGATGCGACGTCCGGCCAGTTCACCGTGCAGGGCGGCAACATAGTCGGGCACCGGTTCCTCGGCGCTGGTGGAATCGCGCGGGTCGAAGCCGGACATCGCGGTCAACAGCATTGCGGCGTCCTCGGCGTTCAGTGCCAGCACACCGCCCTGGTCCAGGCTGGATGCAAAGGCGATCATGCCCCAGCGTGACACCCGCCCGTAGGTCGGCTTGATGCCGGTGACGCCGCAGAGCGCCGCCGGCTGGCGGATCGAGCCACCGGTGTCGGTGCCGGTTGCGGCGACGACGAGCCCGCCGGCTACCGCGGCGGCCGAACCGCCGGAAGATCCGCCGGGGGAGCGTTCGACGTCCCAGGGGTTGCGCACCGGCCCGTAATAACTGGTCTCGTTCGACGAGCCCATCGCGAACTCGTCCATGTTGGTCTTGCCGACGCAGACGACGCCGGCGTCGGCCAGCCGCTGCACCACGGTGGCGTCGTAGGGCGGCACGAAATTCTCCAGCATCCGCGAGCCGCAGGTGGTCGCGATGCCGGCCGTGCAGAAGATGTCCTTGTGCGCGATCGGGATGCCGGTCAGCGGCCCCGCCTCGCCGCGCTCGCGCCGCCGGTCGGCCGCCTCGGCTGCCGCCAGGGCCTCATCGGCGCACACATTAATAAAGGCATTCAGCCGTTCGTCGCCGGCCGCGATCCGTGCCAGCGCCGCCTCCGTCAGTTCGCGGCTGCTGGTCTCGCCGGCTGCCAGGGCACGGGACAGCTCTGCCAGGGTCGGCCGGGGCATTGCCTACTCGATGACTTTCGGCACCCGGTACAGGCCGTCGACCACGTCCGGGGCATTCTGCTGGTAGAGCTCGCGGTGGTCCGACTCCGTGACCTCATCCGGACGCAGGCGCTGCGCCATCTCCAGCGGGTGCGCCATCGGCTCGACCCCGCTCGTGTCGGCTGCGCCGAGTTCAGCGACCATGCCGAGAATCTGCGAGAGCTTGGCGACCATGTCGGCGATTTCATCGTCGCCGATCTCCAGTCGGGCCAAGTCCGCAATATGCTCTACGTCCTGTCTGCTGAGGGCCACTTTTTTCGCCGCGTTTCCGCGCTCCGGAAAAGCGCGTAACTATACACCCGCAGTTGCCCATTTGCCCCCCCGTTGCTAGAGTAGCCGGCGTTTTACGGGTTAGCGCGCGCGGGCCGGGTGCATGCTCAAACGGGTTCTCGGCTACTTCTCCAACGATCTGTCGATCGACTTGGGGACTGCCAATACACTCATCTACCTGCGAGGGCATGGCATCGTCCTCGACGAGCCGTCCGTGGTCGCGATCCGCGAGGAGCCCGGCCGTGGCGGCAAGAGCGTCGAGGCCGTCGGCGCCGAGGCCAAGAGCATGCTCGGGCGAACGCCCGGCAACATCACCGCGATCCGGCCGCTGAAAGACGGCGTCATCGCCGACTTCACGGTGACGGAAAAGATGCTGCAGCACTTCATCCGCAAGGCTCACCCGGGGCGTTATTTCCGCCCCAGCCCCCGCGTGCTGATCTGCGTCCCCTACGGTTCCACCCAGGTCGAGCGCCGCGCGATCCGAGAGTCGGCCGAAGGCGCCGGCGCCCGCAAGGTGTTCCTGATCGAGGAACCGATGGCCGCTGCAATCGGCGCCGGCATGCCGGTGCACGAAGCGCGCGGCTCGATGGTGCTCGACATCGGCGGCGGCACCTCCGAGGTCGCAGTGATCTCGCTGAACGGCATCGTCTACGCTGCGTCTGTGCGCGTCGGTGGGGACCGTTTCGACGAGGCGATCGTCAACTACGTCCGCCGCAACTACGGCATCCTGATCGGCGAAGCCACGGCGGAACGGATCAAGCACGAGATCGGCTCGGCCTATCCCGGTGACGAAGTCAAGGAAATCTCGGTCAAGGGCCGGAACCTGTCCGAGGGCGTGCCGCGCAGCTTCAGCCTGAACAGCAACGAGATCCTCGAGGCGCTGCAGGAGCCGCTGCAGGGCATTGTCGGCGCGGTCAAGGGCGCGCTGGAACAGACGCCGCCTGAACTCGGCGCCGACGTCGCCGAACGCGGCATCGTGCTGACCGGCGGCGGCGCGTTGCTGCGCGACCTGGACAAATTGCTGGTGGAGGAGACCGGCTTGCCGGTGGTCGTCGCGGACGACCCACTGACCTGCGTGGCACGCGGTGGCGGCCGCGTCATCGAACTGATGGACGAACACGGGCCATCGGTCTTCGGCCTGGACTGACTGCGGGCGGCCCGGGCCCGACACGCGCGCCGGCCGCCACGCGGCGCTGACCCAGCTGGTGCATGGCGCTCAACACACCTGACAGCGAACAGCGCGGCTTCCGCGAAACCAGTCCCGGACTGCGTGCCGCCGTGTTCTGCCTGATTGCGGTCCTGCTGATGGTGACCGACAGTCGCAGCCAGTTGCTGCTCGACCTGCGCCGGGTGCTGGCCGCCAGCGCGTATCCGCTGCAACTGCTGCTGGACTCGCCGGTCGCCGCCGGGCGCTGGCTCGCCGAGAACCTGGCGACGCGCGGCCAGTTGCTGGACGAAAACGAAGCCCTGCAGCGCCGATTGCTGGAGCAGGCCGGCCGGCTGCAGCGCATGGCCTCGCTGGAGCAGGAGAACGCCCGCCTGCGCGCACTGCTCGAATCCACGGCCAAGGTCAGCGACCGCGTGCTGATCGCCGAGATCATGGCCGTGGACATGAACCCCTTCCGCCAGCGCATCGTCATCAACAAGGGCAGCCGCGACGGTGTGTTCGTCGGCCAGGCGCTGATCGACGCCGACGGTGTGGTCGGCCAGGTAACCCGCGACCAGGTCTTCTCGGCCGAGGCACTGCTGATCACCGACGTCGAACACGCGGTGCCGGTGGAACTGCTGCGCACGCGGCAGCGGACCATCGCCGTCGGCACCGGCCAGGTCGACCGGCTGTCGCTGCCGTTCCTGCCGCGCAATGCCGACGTGCAGCCGGGCGACCTGCTCGTGACCTCGGGCCTGGGCGGAAGTTTTCCGCCCGGTTACCCCGTCGGCACCGTGACCGAGGTCAGCAGCGGGCCGGGCGAGCCCTTCCTGACCGTCAGCGCGCAACCGGCCGCGAAGCTCGACCGGATACGCGAAGTGCTGCTGATCTGGCCGGGGCAGGCAACGGCCGCCGGGGAGCGCGGACCTTGAGCCGCCGTTCGGCACCCGCCTGGCCGGTCTGGCTCGTGCTGCTGGGCGCGGCCGCCTTGATGTCCCTGCCGCTGCCGGCGGCGCTGGCGCCCTTCCGCCCTCCTTGGGCCAGCATGGCGGTGATCTACTGGGTCATGATGTGGCCGCGGCGCTTCGGGCCGGGCAGCGCCTGGCTGATCGGCCTGCTGCTAGACGTGCTGCAGGGCGACATCCTCGGCCAGCACGCGTTCAGCCTCTGCATTCTGGGCTACCTGACACTGCGCTTCCATCTGCAGATCCGTATATTCCCGCTATGGCAACTCACGGCCACGGTATTCGCGCTGCTGGCGCTCGAGGCCTTCCTGCTGTTCTGGATCGACGGCATGGCCGGCAATCCGCCGGTCGGCATCGCGCGCTGGAGCCAGGTGCTGGTGGGCGGCCTGTTGTGGCCACCGGTGATGGCGCTGCTGGACCGCATCCGGGAACGGCTGGAGCAACGCGATCGCGCCTTCGCCTGATGGCCGCCGGCGCTCCCTGAAGAATCACAACGGGCATGGCGGCAAACCTGCGGATCAAGGATCACTGGGCCGAGCAACGCCTGTTTCTCGGTCGCCTGATCCTGTCGGCGCTGCTGATCTGCGCGCTGTCGGGGCTGGTGATCGCGCGCCTGGTGCAACTGCAGCTGATCGACTATGACCATTATTCGGCACAGTCCCAGGGCAACCGGATCCGCGTGCAGCCGGTGCCGCCGACACGCGGACTGATCTTCGACCGTCACGGCCGCGTACTCGCCGAGAACGTCCCCAGCTACCAGCTGGAACTGGTTCCGGAACAGGTGCCGGATCTCGACGCCACGCTGAGCGGTCTGGCCGAGATCGGCTTGCTGGACCCGGTCGACATCGCCGAACTCAAGGAACTGATCGCCTCGCACCGCAGCTTCGACTCGATCGCGATCCGGCAACGGCTGGACGACGAGGCGGTCGCCCGCTTCGCCGTGAATCGGCCGCGCTTTCCGGGCGTGGAGATTCGTGCGCGACTGGCACGCAACTATCCCTACGGCCCCGCCTTTGCTCACGCCGTCGGCTACGTCGGCGGCATCAGCGCCGCAGAGAAGCGGGAACTGGACGAGGCCGAATACGCCGGCACGGCCGTGATCGGCAAGGTCGCCGTCGAAGCCAGCTACGAGCGGCTGCTGCACGGCAAGGTCGGCCATGCGGAGGTGCTGGTCAATGCCCGCGGCCGGATCATGGACCGGCTCGGCGGCGAGGCTTCGCGCCCCGGCGAGGATCTGGTGCTGAGCCTCGACGTGGAGACACAACTGGCTGCCTGGCAAGGGCTCGCCGGGCGCCGCGGCGCCGTCGTTGCGATCGATCCGAACACCGGCGAGATCCTGGCCTTCGTCAGCGCGCCGTCCTACGACAGCAATGCCTTCAGTTCGGGCATGACCCGCCGCGAGTTCCGCCGGCTGCAGGAAGACCCGGACCGGCCGCTGTTCAACCGGGCGCTGCGCGGCACCTACCCGCCCGGCTCGACCATCAAGCCGCTGCTCGGGCTGGCGGCGCTGGACAGCATCGGCCTGCGCCCGGACGACACGGTCTATTGTGGCGGTTATTACCAGCTGCCGGGAAAGAGCCATCGCTATCGTGACTGGAAACCGGGCGGGCACGGCCCGGTCGACCTGCACCGGGCGATCGCCGAGTCCTGCGATGTCTATTTCTACGATCTGGCACGACAGCTCGGCATCGAGCGCATCGCCAGCTATCTCAAGATGTTCGGGCTGGGCAGCCGCACCGGCATCGACCTCGGCGGGGAGAAGAGCGGCCTGGTGCCGACGCCCGAGTGGAAACGCGCCGCCTTTCGCCGCCGGGAGGATCAGGTCTGGTACCCAGGCGAGACCGTCATCACCGGTATCGGCCAGGGCTATCTGCTGGCCACGCCGCTGCAACTCGCCGAGGCGACTGCGACGATCGCGGCGCGGGGCAAGCGTTACCGGCCGAGTATGCTGCGCGGCGTCCGCGACCCGGTCAGCGGTGACATCGAGTACCTCGGCCCGGAGCCGCTCGACGAAGTGGCGGTCACCGAGCCGGAGCATTGGGACCGGATCATCAGCGCGATGCACGCGGTCCTGCAGAGCCAGATCGGCACGGCGCGCGCGGTCGGCTACGACGCGCCGTTCACGATGGCGGGCAAGAGCGGCACCGCGCAGGTGTTCAGCGTCGCCCAGGACGAGGAATACGAGTCCGAAGACATCGCGGAGCGGATGCGCGACCATGCGCTGTTCGTCGCCTTCGCGCCACTGGAACGGCCGGCGATCGCCGTCGCTGTCGTAGTCGAGAACGGCGAGAGCGGCAGTCGCACGGCCGCCCCGATCGCGCGCCGCGTGATCGAAACCTACCTGGGGACAGGGCCATGACCACGCTGTTGAACGGCAGCCGTCCCCCACGGCTCACGGCCACGGCCCGCCTGCTCGGCCGCCTGCATCTCGACGGGATGCTGCTCGCCGGGATCCTCGCGATCATGGCCCTGGGCCTGCTGGTCCTCTACAGCGCGGTCGGCCAGAGCGAAGCCCTGGTCCTGCGCCAGGCGATCCGCCTGCTGGTGGCCTTGGCCGCAATGCTGCTGGTCGCCCAGTTGCCACCCGCCTGGTACCGGCGCCTGGCGCCGTGGCTGTACCTGGCCGGCCTGCTGCTGCTGGCGCTGGTGCTGTACACCGGCGACATCGGCAAGGGCGCACGGCGCTGGCTGGACATCGGCCTGCGCTTCCAGCCGTCGGAGATCATGAAGCTCGCCCTGCCGATGATGCTGGCCTGGCTGCTGCACGAACGCCCGCTGCCGCCGAGCTTCGGCACGATCCTGCTGTGCCTGGCGCTGACCCTGCTGCCCGTCGCCATGATCGCATTGCAACCGGATCTCGGCACCGCGATCCTGATCACGCTGGCCGGAGCCGCCGTCATCTTTCTCGCCGGCATCGGCGCGGCCTACCTCTTCAGTGCGATCGGCGTGGCCCTGGTCTCGCTGCCGGCGCTCTGGTATTTCGTCATGCACGACTATCAGAAGTCCCGTGTGCTGACGCTGCTGGACCCGGATCGTGATCCGCTGGGCGCCGGTTACCACATCATCCAGTCGAAGATCGCGATCGGCTCGGGCGGGCTGTTCGGCAAGGGCTGGCTGAACGGCAGTCAGGCCCAGCTGGAGTTCCTGCCGGAACGCTCCACGGACTTCATCTTCGCGGTGATCGGCGAAGAATTCGGCTTGCTCGGCGCGCTGTCGGTCCTGCTGATCTACCTGCTCATCGTCAGCCGCGGCCTGTTCATCGCGGCGACTGCGCAGGACACGTTCAGCCGACTGCTGGCGGGCAGTATCAGCCTGACCTTCTTTTTCTATGTGTTCGTCAATACCGCGATGGTCATCGGCCTGCTGCCGGTCGTCGGCGTGCCCTTGCCGCTGATCAGTGCCGGCGGTACCTCGATGGTGACCCTGTTGACCGGTTTCGGTATTCTCATGTCCATCCAGACGCACCGGAAGCTACTGGCCCGATGATAAGGACGATCCGCGCCGGCTGTTTGCTGCTGACCCTGCTAGCCTGCCCGCCGCCGGCCCTCGCCTGGGACAGCAGCCGCCCGGAAGTCGGCAGTTTCATCTCGGAGCTGGCGGCCGAAGGTTTCGAGCGCGGCTGGCTGGAAGCCACGCTGGCCGGCGGCCGGACGCAGCAGCGCATCCTCGAAGCAATGCGCCGGCCGGCCGAAAAGACCAAGCCCTGGCACGAGTACCGCGCCATCTTCCTGACACCGGAACGCATCGCGGCCGGTGCCGAATTCCGCCGCCAACACGCGGACACGCTGGCCCGGGTCGCCAGCGACAGCGGGGTGCCGGCGGAGATCATCGCCGCCATCATCGGTGTGGAGACTTTCTACGGCCAGCGCACGGGCCGCTTCCGGGTCCTGGACGCGCTCGGCACGCTGGCGTTCGACTACCCGCCGCGCGCCGGCTTCTTCCGCCGCGAACTGCGCGAGTTCTTTCTGCTGGCCCGCGAGGAAGACCTGGCAGTCGGGGATGTGCTCGGCTCCTATGCCGGCGCCATGGGGGCGCCCCAGTTCATTCCCAGCAGCTACCGCGCCTACGCGGTCGACGGCGACGGTGACGGCCGCCGCGACCTGTTCGGCAGCTGGGATGACATCATCGCCAGCGTCGCCAACTACTTCGTCGCCCATCGCTGGGAGCCCGACGCCCCGGTCTTCGCGCCGGCGCAGCCGCTGCCCGGTGCGACGCCGCCGACATCCGACAATCGCCTCAGCCTGCGCGACACGGTCGGCAGCCTGCGGGAACGCGGCATCGCCACGGCCGGCGATCCGCCGGCGGAGCTGCGCGCCGCGCTGTTCGAGTTGCAAGGGGCCGAGCAGCCGGAATACTGGGTCGGCTTCCACAATGCCTATGTCATTACCCGCTATAACCGCAGCGTGATGTACGCGCTGGCGGTCTACCAGCTCGCCGAAGCCCTGGCAGCCGAACCGGCCGGGCCGCTGGCTGCGCAGGCAGGATCATGAGGCGCATCGACCTCATTCCGCCGCCACTGTTGGCCGCGAGCGCAACCGTGCTGCTGGCCACCATCCTGCTGGCGAGCTGCGGCACGGCCACGCGCTGGGAACAACCGGCGCCCGCGGCCGCTGGCCGCGACAGTGGCCAGCCACCGCGCAGCCGCAGCGGCAACCCGCCGTTCTACGAGGTCTTCGGCCAGCGCTACCACGTAATGGCCAGCAGCGCCGGTTATCGCGAACGCGGCGTGGCCTCCTGGTACGGCCCGGATTTTCACGGTAAGCGGACGTCCAGCGGCGAGCGCTACGACATGCACGCGATGACCGCGGCGCACAAGACACTGCCGCTGCCGACCCGGGTGCGGGTAACCAACCTGCGCAACGGGCGCAGCGTCGTGGTCGTCGTCAACGATCGCGGGCCCTTCGTGGACAACCGCATCATCGATTTGTCCTACGCGGCGGCGCGCCGGCTGGACATGATCGCCGAGGGCACGACCCTGGTCGAGATCGAGGCCTTGCCCTGGGACACCGCGCAGCCAGCGGCGGCCGTGGCGAGCGGCGGCGCCGTCGCCGACACCGGCAGCGCCGGACCGCGAGGCGCCGGGGGGCCGGCGGAGGCGGTCGTGGGCAGTGCTCCGGATACGGCCCTGTACCTGCAACTCGGCGCCTTCGGCGAACGCGCCAACGCGCTCGCCCTGCAGCGGCGGCTCCAGGCCGCCGGCCTGTCGCCGGTCGAGATCCACCACGATCCGGCAGCTGCCCAGCCACTGTACCGAGTGCGGATCGGACCGGTGCGCGGCGCCGGCGATTACGATGCGCTGAATGCGCGGCTGGCAGCGCTCGGCATTCACGAAACGCAGCTGGTCACGGCCCCGCCGGCGCCGGACCGGCTGCCACGGCAAGCGGCCGGCTGCGCCGTCGATCCTTGTTGAAACTGATGAAGCACTTGGGGGAATGAACATGTCATTGCGAGTGCGCTGCACGGCACTGCTCGGCCTGGCATTGCTGGCCGCCGGGCCGCTGCCGGCCCAGGTACCGGTGCCATCGCCACCGGCGCTGGGTTCGCGTGGCTATATTCTCGTCGATTATCTGAGCGGCCAGGTTCTCGCCGCGCGCAACGAGAACGAGCGCCTGCCGCCGGCCAGTATCACCAAGCTGATGACGGCCTATGTCGTGTTCAACGCCCTGCGCGCCGGGCAGATCAAGCTCAGCGACCAGGTTCCGGTCAGCGAAAAGGCCTGGCGAACGCCCGGTTCGCGCATGTTCATCGAGGTCAACACGCGGGTCGGTGTCGAGGATCTGCTGCAGGGCATGATCGTGCAATCCGGCAATGACGCCAGCGTTGCGCTGGCGGAATACGTGGCCGGCACCGAGTCGGTATTCGCCGAGTTGATGAACCAGCATGCGCAGCGCCTCGGCATGCTGAACACACATTATCAGAACGCCACCGGCCTGCCGGCCGAGAATCATTACACGACCGCTGCCGATATCGCCCGGCTCGCGCGCGCGATCGTGCACGACTTTCCTGAGTACTACCGCTGGTATTCCCAGCGCGAGTTCACTTACAACGGCATCACGCAAAAGAACCGCAACACGCTGCTGTGGCGGGATCCGTCGGTGGATGGCATGAAGACCGGCATGACCGATGCCGCGGGCTACTGCCTGGTCTCGTCGGCCGAACGGGACGGCATGCGGCTGATCGCCGTGGTGCTGGGGGCCAAGAGCGCAAGCGCGCGGGCCGATGACTCGCAGGCCCTGCTGAACTACGGCTTCCGATTCTTCGAGACGCGCCTGATGTACCCGGCCGGGGATGCCGTCGCCGAGACCCGGGTCTGGAAGGGCGACCCCGAGCGCACCGGTCTCGGCGTCCACGAAGACGTCTATGTCACGATACCGCGCGGCAGCTATGCGCAGGTGCGGGCGGAGCTGGACCTGCCCGAACAGCTCGTCGCACCGATCAGCCCGGAACAGAGCATCGGCCGCCTGCGCGTGAACCTGGCCGACCGCACACTGGCCGAAGCGCAGCTGTTCGCGCTGAACGAGGTCGACCTCGGCTCTTTCTGGCAGCAGGCCCGGGACTCGGTACTGCTGTGGTTCGAATAAGGGCGGGCCGACGCGATGGCCGAGGCCCTGCCGATCGCCTGGCTCAACGGCCGGCTGTTGCCGATCGCAGAGGCCCGGATCTCGCCGCTGGACCGCGGCTTCCTGTTCGCCGACGCGGTCTACGAGATGATCCCGGCCTACGCTGGCCGCCCCTTGCTGCTGGATGCGCACTTGGCGCGCCTCGGGCGCAGCCTGGCCGCACTGCAGATCCCGGATCCGCTGGACGAGGCCGGGTGGAAGCAACTCCTGCAGTCGCTGATCGACGCGAACGGTGGCGGCGACCTGGCCATCTATCTGCAGGTGAGCCGCGGGGCCGATACCGGCCGCGACCACCTGCCCCCGGCGGCACTCGAACCGACGGTCTTCGCGATGGCCACGCGGGCGCCACCGCCCGCCGGGGCCATCGCCGCGATCACCGCCAGTGACGAGCGCTGGGCGCATTGCGATATCAAGTCCACCGGACTGCTGGCGAACGTGCTGGCGCGGGCACGCGCCGAGGCGGCCGGCGCCAGGGAAGCCATCCTGCTGCGCGATGGCTGGCTGACCGAGGGCGCCAGCAGTTCGGTGATCGTGGTCGTGGGTGGGACCCTGCTGCGCCGGCCGGGCGGGCCGGAAGTGCTGCCCGGCACGACCACGGACCTGGTCGTCCGCCTCGCCGACGAGGCCGGCTACCGCTGCCGGCAGGAACCGGTATCGGAGGCGCGGCTGCGGGCGGCCGACGAGATCTGGATCACGAGCGCAATGCGCGGCGTCGCGGCCGTCGTCAGACTCGACGGCGAGCCGGTCGGCAGCGGCGAGCCCGGACCGGTGTGGCAAACGGTGGCCGCAATGTACGAAGATTACAAGTATGGACGACGCTGACAGTGCCTTCGATTTTCCCTGCCGCTTCCCGATCAAGGCCATGGGCCGCGATGCAGAGGGCTTTCCGGCTCATGTGATGGATCTCGTGGCCGCCGTGGCCGGGCCGGTCGCCCATGAGGACGTGACGATCCGCTCCAGCCGGGAAGGCCGGTTCATCTCAGTGACGGTCACGATCACGGCCGAGAACCGCGCGCAACTCGATGCCATCTACCGGAACCTGACGGCAAGCAGCCGCGTGCTGTTTGCGCTCTGAGCGATGGTCCCGGAGCTGCGGGTCCGCCACCTCGGGCTGGCCGATTACCGCAGCACCTGGCTGGCGATGCAGCGGCTGACCGATTCGCGCGGCCAGGCCACGCCGGACGAGCTATGGCTGCTGGAGCACCCGCCGGTGTTCACGCTGGGCATGAACGCGGACGCCGCTCATCTGCTGGACCCGGGTGATATACCCGTCGTGCAGGTCGACCGGGGCGGTCAGGTGACCTACCACGGGCCGGGCCAGCTCGTCGTCTACCCGCTGCTGGATCTGCGCCGGCGCCGGCTGGGCGTGCGCCAGCTGGTCGAGGCGCTGCAGAACGCCGTGATCGAGATGCTGGCCGGCTGGGGCGTCGAGGCAGGCACGCGGGCCGGCGCGCCCGGTGTCTATGTCGATGACGCGAAGCTGGCCAGCCTCGGCCTGCGCGTGCGCCGCGGCGCGAGCTACCACGGACTGGCATTGAACGTGGCGATGGACCTGTCGCCCTTCTCGCGCATCAATCCCTGCGGCTATGCCGGCCAGCCGGTCACGCAACTCGCCGACCTCGGAGCGCCGGCCGACATGCCGCTGGTCATGCAGGCACTGGAGCGCAGCCTGCTCGCGGCACTGGGCTGAGCCGCGTCAGCCGAGGTCCACCGACGGCGGCCGCTCGGGGTCACGGCCGGACCAGCGGCCCTCCTCGACGACCAGCTGGTCGACCTTGCCCCGGCGAACGTAGCAATAGCCACGTTGCGACGCGCCCTGGCGGTCGAGCAGATTCAGCCAGATCTCGTAGTTGTTGCCGCGCCGGCGGATCTTGCTCAGGCGGGTGTTCAGGGCCTTGCCCTCGATATCGGCTTCGACTGCCGTGCGGCAGGCGCGGAATGCCGAGTCGCCCGAAGCGGCTGCGGCGGGGCCGCTCAACGCGACGCCGAACAACAGGCTGGCCAGAAAGACCAGGTTCTTACCATGCATTTCGATTTCTCCGGTGACACTGGCGATGTGCGGACTGCCGGAAGCAGGCCGGCCAGCGTGGAAGTTCGCTGCCGCTGCGCGGGTGGATTCAGCGGCGGCTGGATCGGCGAGCGGCTTTCAGGTGCCGGTCCAGCTCGCGCAGGCGGGCCGGTGTGCCGACGTCGCTCCAACAGGCGTCGAAGCGTTCGCCGCGAACCAGGCCGCGCGCAATCGCGGCTCTCAGCACCGGTGCCAGCGCGAAGCGGCCGGGGCGCTCACGTGCCAGCAGTTGCGGCCGCAGCAGCGCGATGCCGGCATAGGTGAGCCGCTCGCCGGTGTCCAGGGTCACGCGCTGCCCCTGCAGGCAGAAATCGCCGCGCGGATGATGCGGGGGGTTGGGCACCAGCAGCAGTTTCGCGACGGCAGCCGCCGGCAGCTGCCAGGCAGGGAAGTCGAATTCGCTGTAGACATCGCCGTTGACCAGCCAGAACGGGTCCGGACCCAGCAGCGGCAGCGCCTGGCGGATGCCACCGCCGGTGTCCAGCGCCGCGGGCGGCTCCCGGCTGTAGACGATCTCCAGCCCGAACTCCCGCCCGTCGCCGAGCCGTTCGCGCAACTGCGCGCCGAGCCAGGCGGTATTGATCACGGCCCGGCGGACGCCGGCAGCCGCCAGTGCGCGCAGCGGGTATTCGATCAAGGGGCGGCCACCGGCCTCGAGCAACGGCTTCGGCCGCGTATCGCTCAGTGGTCGCATGCGTTCCCCGCGACCAGCCGCGAGCAACATCGCCGTACGGATCGACATTCGCGAAGCATATATAATTTCGCGCCTGTCACGCGCTGGAACCCTGGCTTGCACCCGTACCCGACCATCATCAGCGCAGCACTGGCCTGCGCCTGCATTGCGGCCGGGGCCGCGGAGCCGGAGGTCGCCAACCGCGACTGGGGCGGCTGCCGTGTCGAGCCGCCGCCGTTGCCGGTCAGCGGACCGGGGCCCGCCAGCGGCGAGCTGGAGATCCTGACCGGACGTGCCGAACTGACGCCCGGACAAGGGGCCAGCTTCAGCGATCACATCGTGCTGCGCAGCGGCCGCCAGTACCTCAGCGCCGGCGGCGCCCGCTACGATTTCGACAGCGAGACGCTGCGAATCACTGGCGACGTCGAATATCGCGATCCGGCCACCCGGATCCTCGGCCGTGAGGCCCGCTTCAGCCGCGAGACCGGGCTCGCGCATATCGAGGGTGCCGAGTTCCAGCTTTGGTCGGCGCCGGCGCGCGGCTCGGCCGAAGTGATCGACATCTTCGGCGACGGCCGATTGAAGTTGCGCGACGTGACCTACACCGCCTGCCCGCCGGGCAAGCGCGACTGGCTGATCCGCGCGGACCGGCTCGAAGTCGACGAGGAAAGCGGCTACGCGACCGCACGCGGCGCGCGCTTCGAGGTCAAGGGCCTGCCGTTGATGTATCTGCCGTACTTCACCTATCCGGTCAGCAACCGGCGCAAGACCGGTTTCCTGATCCCGGACCTCGGCACCAGCAGCAGCCGCGGCGTGGACCTGTCGATCCCGTGGTACTGGAACATCGCCCCGAACTACGACGCAACGCTGAAACCTCGGCTGATGACCCGCCGTGGACTGCAGATGGGCGCCGAATTCCGCTACCTGCTGAGCGGTGGCCACGAGGGACGGCTCAACGGCGAGTACCTCGCCGACGACGACCAGGCGCACCGGGACCGCTCGCTGCTGGCCATCACGCACCAGTCGGCGCTGCCCCGGGGCTGGCGCGCCCGCCTGAACGTCACCAGCGTCTCCGACGACGAGTACCTCGAGGATTTCGGCAGCGGTTTCGCAAGTACCAGCCTGACGCACCTGCCGCGCCGGCTGGACCTGGAGTTCTTCAACGGCGCCTGGGATGCCGCGCTGCGCATAGAGGACTACCAGACGATCGACTCCAGCCTGCTGCCGGCCGAGAAACCCTATGCCCGCATGCCGCAGTTCACCGTCCACGGCTACTTCCCGGACTCCGCGCTGGGCCTGAGCTGGGAGATTCTCGCCGACCTCGGCTACTTCGACCGCAAAGTCGGCGTGCGCGGTTTTCGCGCCCACCTGATGCCGACGCTGTCGCTGCCGGTGGACTGGAAGTTCTTCGAGTTCACGCCGTCGGTGAGCCTTGCGCATACGCGCTACGACCTGAACCGGTTGCCGGCCGACAAGCCGCGCAACCCCACCCGCACCGCACCGATCTTCAGTGCCGACCTGAGCACCAGTTTCGAGCGCGCCTCAAGCGGCTCGCGCTGGATCACTACGCTGGAACCGCGCGTGCTCTACACCTATATCCCCTTTCGCCGTCAGGATGACCTGCCGGTCTTCGACACCATCGACCCCGATCTCAATATCATCCAGCTGTTCCGCAAGAACCGCTTCGTCGGCTACGACCGGCTCGCGGACACCAACCAGGTGGCGCTCGGCCTGACCGCGCGAATGATCAATGCGCAAACGGGCGGAGAGTTCCTGCGACTGACGATGGGCCAGCTCCGTTACCTGAGTAAACAGGACGTGACGCTGCCGGGCGAGCCGCCGAACGACAGCAACTCGTCGGACTACATCGCCGAGTTCAACGGGCGCTTTGCCGGCCGCTGGCGCACCAACGCGACCCTGCAGTGGAATTCGGACAGCAGCGAAACGCGGCGCGCGGAACTGGGCATTCGCTACCAGCGCGATCCCCGGCGGGTCGCCAGTCTCGGCTACCGCTTTCGGCGGGACTCGTTCGAAGACCTGAACGCCGCGCTGGCCTGGCCCATCGGCGGGCGCTGGAACTTCGTCGGCCGCTTCAGTTACTCGCTGGAAAGCAGCACCGCGCTGGAACAGTTCGTGGCGCTGGAGTACGAGACCTGCTGCTGGGCGATCCGCGCGAACTGGCGCCGCTACGTGACGCGGCGCAGCGGCGACTCGGATTCCTCGGTCGGGGTCCAGTTCATCCTCAAGGGTCTGAGCGACCCCGGCACGGCCGCGGAGGAATTGCTGGGCTATGGTAATTTACGCTACTGATCACGGTCAGCGAGTGCTTGAAACCTTGCCCTGCCTACCCGATATGTTCCCGATGAAGATCCGCATCGTCACCTGCCTTGCGGCCGTCCTGATGGCGGCACTGCCGCAGGCGGCGCCCGCGCAGACCCGCGAACTCAGCGAGCACGGGCAGTTGCTCGACGGCATCGCCGCGGTCGTCAATGACGGCGTGGTCCTGAAGAGCGAACTGGACTCCGAGACTCGCCGCATCGTGCAGCGCCTGCAGGCAGCCGGCCAGCCGGTGCCACCGCCGGCCCAGCTCGTGCCCCAGGTGCTCGAACGGCTGGTGATCCAGCGCATCCAGCTGCAGCGGGCGGAACGGGTGGGCATCCGCATCTCCGACGAGACCCTGAATGCGGCGCTGGCGAACATCGCCGAACGCAACGGCGTGAGCCTTGCGAAGCTGCCGGAAGCCCTCGCCGCCGAAGGCATCGACTACGGCACCTACCGCAACGAACTGCGCAATCAGCTCGCCGTAGAACAGCTGCGGCAGCGGGACGTGATTTCCCGGATCAACGTGTCGCCGCGGGAAATCGACGAATACCTGGAGCGCCAGGAAGGCCGCAAGTTCGCCAACCAGGAATTCGAGATCTCGCAGATCCTGGTCTCCGTCTCGCCGACGGCCACGCAGCAGGAGATCGCCGCGGCCCGGGCGCGCATCGAGGAGCTGTACCGGCGGGCGCAGGCGGGTGAAGACTTCGCGCAACTGGCGATCGCGAATTCGGACGGCCAGAACGCGCTGGAAGGCGGCAAGCTCGGCTGGCGCAAGGGCAACGAACTGCCGACCATCTTCGCGGACGTGGTGCCCGGCCTGCAGGTGGGGCAGGTCTCTGAGCCGATTCGCAGCAACAGCGGCTTTCATCTGGTGCGGCTGGACAACCGCCGCGGCGGCGAACCGATCCTGCAGAAGCAGGTGCACGTCCGGCACATCCTGATGACCACGAACGAGGTGCTGGACGACCAGGCGGTGCGCCAGAAGCTGCTGGAGGTTCGTTCACAGATCATCGGCGGCGACGACTTCGCGGCCGTCGCCAAGGTGCTGTCGGAAGATCCGGGTTCTGCCGTCGATGGCGGCGACATGGGCTGGACCAGCCCGGATGTCTTCGTGCCCGAGTTCCGGGAAAAAGTCGAGTCACTGCCGATCGGCGTCATCAGCGAGCCGTTCAAGACGCCGTTCGGCTGGCATATCGTCCAGGTGCTCGAGCGCCGCGTCGAGGATACGACCGAGGAAGTCGAACGCCAGAAGGCCATCGCCGCGATCCGCAACAGCAAGCTCGGCGAGGAGTCGGAGCTGTGGGCGCGCCGCCTCCGCGACGAAGCCTACGTCGAGTACCGTCTCTGACGGTCGCCGGCCGCGGAGCCGCGCATGCACGAGGCAACGGAAGCGCCGGTTCCGCGCATCGCGCTGACACCCGGCGAACCCGCCGGCATCGGCCCGGATCTCGCTGTCATGCTGGCGCAGCGCGACTGGCCGTTCGAGCTGGTCGTGGTCGCCGATCCGGCCATGCTGGCGGCCCGGGCGCGCGAGTTGCAGCTGCCGCTGAATATCAGCAGTTACCGACGTGAATCTCCCCCGCGGCCGGCCAGCGCGGGGCGCATGCTGGTCTGCGAGCGGCCGCTGCTCACCACGGTCCGGCCGGGCCAGCTCGAGGCGGCCAATGCGGCGCCTCTGCTGGCCGCCCTGGATCGCGCCTGCGACGGCTGCCTGGCCGGCGAGTTCGCGGCGCTGGTCACCGGGCCCATGCACAAGGGCGTGATCAACGACGCCGGCATCGAATTCACCGGCCACACCGAGTACCTCGCCAGGCGCTGCGGCTGCGACTTGCCACTGATGCTGCTGGTCGCCGGCGAGTTGCGGGTCGCGCTGGTCACGACCCACCTGCCCTTGCGGGCGGTGCCGGACGCGATCAACCGTGACCGGGTGCTCGGCAGCCTGCGCGTGCTCGCCGACGGCCTGCGGCAGCGTTTCGGCATCGCCGAGCCGCGGATCCAGGTGCTCGGCCTGAACCCTCACGCCGGGGAATCCGGGCACCTGGGGCGAGAGGAACTGGATACGATCGCACCGGCGATCGACGCGGCACGCGCCGAGGGCATGCAGCTCGTCGGGCCACTCAGCGCCGACACCGCATTCACGCCGGCAGCGCTGGCGCAGGCGGACGCGGTGCTGGCGATGTACCACGATCAGGGGCTGCCGGTGCTGAAACACGTCGGTTTCGGCCGGGCCGTGAACGTGACCCTGGGCCTGCCGATCGTCCGCTGCTCGGTGGACCACGGCACGGCGCTGGCGCTGGCCGGCAGTGGCAAAGCCGACGCCGGCAGCCTGGTCGC
Source organism: Gammaproteobacteria bacterium (assembly GCA_003695765.1). GTDB lineage: Bacteria > Pseudomonadota > Gammaproteobacteria > Steroidobacterales > J054. The sequence continues at coordinate 15,519 of RFHQ01000161.1, read as the reverse complement.
GGCACTGGAACTCGCCGCGCGCATGGCGGGCACCAGGCCTTGAACGGGCCGCGCCCCCGCAAGCGGCTGGGGCAGCATTTCCTGCACGACCGCAACGTCATCGCGAAGATCCTTCGCGCCATCGCGCCGCTGCCCGGGCAACGCTTCGTCGAGATCGGTCCCGGTACCGGCGCCCTGACCGAACCGCTACTGGGTGCCGGCGTCGAGGTCACGGCCATTGAACTCGATCGCGCACTGGCCGCCGGACTCAGTGCCCGCCTGCGCACGCCGGCGCTTCGCGTCGTGCAAGCCGATGCGCTGCGCTTCGATTTTGCGAAGCTGCCGGGCAGGGTGTGGCGGCTGGCCGGGAACCTGCCGTACAACATCTCCACGCCGCTGCTGTTTCACCTGCTGGAGCATTCCGAGCGTTTCGCCGACCTGCACCTGATGCTGCAGAAGGAGGTCGTCGACCGCATCGTTGCTGGCCCGGGCAGCAAGGCCTACGGGCGGCTCAGCGTGGCGCTGGCGGTCCGCTGCCGGGCCGAACCGCTGTTCCGCATCGCGCCCGGCGCCTTTCGTCCCCCGCCGAAAGTCGAGTCGGCCTTCCTGCGCCTGGTTCCGGACCGCAGCCTCGCCGACCGGATCGATGACCGCCGGGGTTTCGACGAGCTGCTGCGGCGGGCGTTCTCCCTGCGCCGGAAGCAGCTCGCCAACAGCCTCGCCCCGCTGTTGCCGCCACGGGACATCAGAGCGCTGGGCATCGATCCCAAGGCCCGCCCGGAGACCCTCGCGCCAGAGCAGTTCGTGGCCCTGGCGAATGCCAGCGCAGCGCGTGGCCGCCGGCCGCCGGGTTAGAATCCCGTCGATGGACAGGCAGGACGAACTCGGCGACAGCATTCTGATCGAGGTGCAGAGCAGCTTCCTGGCGGACCAGTCGGACCCGCCGGACAATCGTTACGTGTTCGCGTATACGATCACGATCCGCAACAACGGCGCCTTGCCGGCCAAGCTGCTGACGCGCCACTGGCTGATCACCGACGGCAACGGCAAGGTGCAGGAAGTGCGCGGCGACGGCGTCGTCGGCGAACAGCCGCGGATCCTGCCGGGACGCATGCACCGTTATTCCAGCGGTGCGGTGCTGGAGACGCCGGTCGGCACGATGGAAGGCAGCTACGGCATGCTCAGTGACGATGGCACCGGCTTCGAGGCGCGGATCCCGCGCTTCAGGCTGGCCGTCCCCGGCGTCCTGAACTGACTGCCGGATGGCCATCTACGCGATCGGCGACGTGCAGGGCTGCGACGCCGAACTCTGCGCCCTGCTCGACCGCCTCGGGCCGGTGCGCGGCCGCGACGAACTCTGGTTCGTCGGTGACCTGGTCAACCGCGGTCCGCGGTCGCTGGAGGTGCTGCGCCGCGTCCGCGATCTCGGCGATCAGGCGATCGTCACGCTCGGCAACCACGACCTGCACCTGCTGGCCTGCGCGCTGGCCGGCGACCCGCCGGTCGCGGCGGGCGATCTCCACGCCGTGCTGAGCGCGCCGGATCGCGACGAACTGATCGACTGGTTGCGGCGGCGGCCGCTGGCGCACTACCGGCCGGACCTGAACTCCCTGCTCGTGCATGCCGGTGCGGCGCCGGCCTGGAATCCGCTGCAGACGGTCAAGCTGGCGCGGGAAGTCAGCGACTGCCTGCAGGGCGAGGCAGCCGGTGAGTTCCTGCGCAGCATGTACGGTGCGCAACCGGACCGCTGGGACGATGGGCTCGAGGGCACGGATCGGCTGCGCTGCATCACCAATTGCCTGACCCGCATCCGCTTCTGCAGCGCCGACGGGCGCCTGGATTTCGACAGCAAGGGGCCACCCGATCAGCCACCGCCGGGCCTGCTGCCCTGGTTCGAGGTGCCGGGGCGCGCAACCGCCGCGGTGCGGGTGATCTTCGGTCATTGGTCGGCGCTGGGGCTGCTGCTGCGCGAAAACCTGCTGGGACTGGACACCGGCTGTGTCTGGGGCGGGCAGCTCACGGCAGCCCGGATCGACGGCCCGCTGCGCCTCGTCAGCGTGGCCTCGCCGGGCTACCGGGCGATCGGCGACTGAATCAGACGGCGACCGCGGCCCGGATGTGCGGATGCGCCTCGTAGCCCTGGATCTCGAAATCCTCGAACTCGTAGTCGAACAGGCTCGGCGGGCGTCGCCGGATGACCAGCCGCGGCAGCGGCAAGGGTTCGCGCCGTAACTGCTCGTCGGCCTGCTCGAGATGGTTGAGGTACAGGTGGCAGTCGCCGCCGGTCCAGATGAACTCGCCCGGCCGCAGTCCGACCTGCTGCGCCACCATGTGCGTCAGCAGCGCATAGGAGGCGATGTTGAACGGCACGCCGAGGAAGATATCGGCGCTGCGCTGGTAGAGCTGACAGGACAGGCGTCCGTCGGCCACGTAGAACTGGAACAGGCAATGACAGGGTGGCAATGCCATACGCTCCAGTTCGCCGACATTCCAGGCACAGACCAGCATGCGCCGCGAATCGGGGTTGTTGCGCAGGGTCTGGAGCAACTCGCTGATCTGGTCGATGCGCCGGCCGTCGGCGGCCGGCCAGGACCGCCATTGGACGCCGTAGACCGGGCCCAGATCACCGTTTTCGTCGGCCCACTCGTCCCAGATGCTGACCCCATGCTGCTGGAGCCAGCGGACATTGCTGTCGCCGCGCAGGAACCACAGCAGTTCATAGACGATCGACTTGATGTGCAGCTTCTTGGTCGTGACCAGGGGAAAGCCTTCGTCCAGATCGAAGCGCATCTGGTGGCCGAACACGCTCAGCGTGCCGGTGCCGGTCCGGTCTTCCTTGCGCGCGCCGCTGTCCCGGGCGCGCCGCATCAATGCTAGGTATTGCTTCACGGCTGGCCTGCCCCGTCTGTGGGTCCTGACGCCGGCAGGCCAGCCGGCCGCCGCCGGGAGAGCCACCAGAGGATCAGCCCGGCGATGAACATCGGCAGGCTCAGCAACTGGCCCATCGTCACCCAGCCGAAGGCCAGGTAACCGATATGGGCATCGGGCAGCCGCAGGAACTCGATGCCGAATCGGAACCCGGCGTAACAGATCAGGAACAGCGCCGATACCGACATGACCGGCCGCGGCCTGGCTGAATACAGCCAGAGCACGAGGAACAGCAGCAGCCCCTCGAGCGTGGCTTCGTACAGCGGTGTCGGGTGCAGCGGCGGGCTCAGCGCCGTTTCCGGCGGCAGTCCGAGCTGCCGGTAACAAAGCACCGGGTTCGCGTCGCAGCCGACCCGCATGCCCCAGGGCAGCGTCGTCGGCGCTCCCCAGAGCTCGCCGTTGATGAAATTGCCGATCCGCCCGGCTCCGAGACCGACCGGCACCAGTGGCGCGACGAAATCGGTCAGTTCCCAGAATCCGCGCTTCAGCTTGCGCGCGAACAGCCACAAGGCCACGATGACGCCGAGCAGGCCGCCATGGAAAGACATGCCGCCCTCCCAGACCCGGAACAGGCTCAACGGCTCGGCAACGAGCTGCTGCCAGCCATAGAACAGCATATAGCCGACCCGCCCGCCGACGATCACGCCCAGAGCCACGTAGAACAGCAGATCGTCCACCTGCTCCGGCCGGCAGGGCGCCTGCGGCTGCTGCGCGCGGCGCCGGGCGAGATACCAGCCGCCAGCGAAGCCGACGAGGTACATCAGCCCGTACCAGCGAATGGCCAGCGGGCCGATGTGGATGGCGACCGGGTCGAAGCCGGGGTAGTCGATCATCGGAGTCCTGCCTGTGAGCGCAAGTGCTGCGGCGCCGCCGCCGGCGAGTTTAGCACTCCGGCTGCGGCCACAGGCGTCGTGTATAGTCGCCAGTCCGCCCACGGGATCCGCGATGAACCGCCTCGCCGACGAAACCAGCCCCTACCTGCTGCAGCACGCCGACAACCCGGTGGACTGGTATCCCTGGGGTGAGGAAGCGCTGGCCAAGGCGCGCGCCGAAAACAAGCCGATCCTGCTGTCGATCGGCTATTCGGCCTGTCACTGGTGCCACGTCATGGCCCACGAGTCCTTCGAAAACCCGGACATCGCCGCCTTGATGAATCGCCACTTCGTGAACATCAAAGTCGATCGCGAGGAGCGTCCGGACCTGGACCGCATCTACCAGCTGGCGCACCAGTTGATCACGCGCCGCCCCGGCGGCTGGCCGCTGACGATGTTCCTGCACCCGGCAGACCAGCGGCCGTTCTTCGGCGGCACGTATTTTCCGGACCAACCACGCCACGGCATGCCGGCTTTTCCGGACTTGCTCGAGAAGATCGCCGAGTACTACGCGACGCACCAGGACGAGATCCGCCAGACCGGGCAGGCACTGGTCGAGGCACTCGAACGACTGGACCGTGGCGACACACCGACCGGCGGGCAGGCCGAGGTCTTGCTGGTGGCCGGTCGCGATGCCTTGCTGGGCCAGTTCGACCGCGAGCATGGCGGTTTCGGCGGCGCGCCGAAGTTCCCGCAGGCGCCGGTCCTGGAGCGGCTGCTGCGCCACTGGCGCCGGACCGCGCACGGCAGCGAGCCGGACACCGAGGCCTTGTTCGCCGTTGCACTGACCCTGACCCGCATGGCCGAGGGAGGCATCTACGATCAGCTCGGCGGTGGCTTCTTCCGCTACGCCGTGGATCGCTACTGGCGCATCCCGCACTTCGAAAAGATGCTCTACGACAATGGCCAGCTGCTGGCCCTGTATGCCCAGGCCTGGCTGGTCAGTGGCGACGAGCTGTACCGCGCGGTGGCGACCGAGACCGCCGACTGGTTACTACGCGATATGCATGCGCCGGAGGAAGGTTTCTATGCGGCCCTGGACGCCGATTCCGATGGCAAGGAAGGGCGCTTCTACCTGTGGACCCCGGACCAGGCGCGCAAGTTACTGGATAGCGAGGAATACGCCGTGTTCGCGGCCCGCTACGGCCTCGACGAGGCGCCGAACTTCGAGGGCCGCTGGCACCTCCATCAGGCCCGGTCGCTGAGCGCGGCGGCCGAGGCCGCGGGTGTCAGTGAATCCGCGGCCCGCCGCCTGCTAGCCAGTGCGCGCTCGAAACTGCTGGCCGCCCGGGATGCACGCAACTGGCCGCTGCGTGACGAGAAACAGCTGGTCAGCTGGGATGCGCTGGCGATCCGGGGGCTGGCCATCGCCGGTCGCGCCCTGCAGCGTCCCGAGCTGATCCAGGCAGCCAGTGATGCGCTGGATTTCATTCGCGAACAGCTGATCGTCGACGGCCGACTGCTGGCCTGCTACAAGGACGGCCGCGCGCGCTTGCCTGCCTACCTCGACGATCATGCCTTCCTGCTGGATGCCACGCTGGAACTGCTGCAGGCCCACTGGGACGACGCGCGCCTGGACTTTGCCAGCTGGCTCGCGGAGCAGTTACTGCAGCGTTTCATGGATACGGAACGCGGCGGCTTCTATTTCACCGCGCACGATCATGAAGCCCTGATTCACCGGCCGCGACCGATGGCCGACGATGCGCTGCCTTCCGGCAACGCTGTCGCTGCGCTGGCCCTGCGCCGCCTCGGTCACCTGCTCGGCGAGACCCGCTACATCGAGTCCAGCGACCGGACGCTGGCGGCGGCCCGGGGCCTGCTCGAGGAATTCCCGCACGGCCATCCCGGCCTGCTGAACGCGCTCGAGGAAAGCCTGGACGAGCCGACGATCGTCGTGATCCGCGGCGAGCCGGCGGTGACCGGCGAATGGCTGGCCAGCGTGCAGGCCGTCTACGCGCCGCAACGGCTGGCCTTCGCGATTCCGCCGGCTGCCCGCCTGCCGGCCGGGCTGGCGCTGCGCGAAGCGGCGGAGGGGCCGGTGGCCTATGTCTGCCGTGGCAGCCGCTGCGAGGCGCCGGTGCACAGCCTGGAAGAGCTGGCTGCCGCGCTGTCGGAGGCCAGCTGATCCGCTGTTTCCTGCGCTCAGCAGTTCAGCGGCACCACGCCCACCGACAATTGCCTTTTGAAACGCAACGGCGCCAGCTCGATCAGTTCCCCGTCGATCTCGATCGCGGGCAATTGCACATCCAGCCCCGGCAACGCGCGTTCGCTGACCTGCCAGACGCCGCTGGCCTGTAGCATCGCGAGCTCAGGCCAGGCGGGACTGCCGCGCGCGTGCATCACTGCATCCAGTGGCAGCCGGAAGGGGTCGTAACGAAGGCTCAGGCGCTCCACCGGCAGAGACCATTGCTGTCCGCTGCTGGGGTCACCAACCAGGGTGCGCGGCTCGGCCAGCCGCCATTGCCGGCCGGGGCCGAATCGCAGCTGCAACTCGACCTCGACGCCTTGCACGCGGTCCAAGGCCAGGTGTGTCGCGGTCGCACGGATCGACAGCGCGAGCCCCGGGGCAAGCGACAGCGGCGCCTCGACTGGCGCCTGCAGGTGATAGGGCCACCACCAGCTGCCGGACGGGCCGCCTGCGTCGGCGATCCGTGCAGCCCGTTCTGCCGCATCGGCCGCCAGCATCAACGGCGGCGGGTCGATCCGCTGCCCGTCGACGAGCAGCGGTGGCGGCTGGACGCGGATCCGCTCGGGCCAGATGCCGGGCAGAACCGCACGCCAGGATGCCTCGGCCGACGCATCGCCCGGCAGGGCATCGGCTGCCGTCGGGGCGAGCAGTTCGAGCGACAAGGGACGCTCGGCGCTGACCGGCCAGGGTGGCAACATCTGGCTGACGGCGACACGGGCATCCTCGATGCGCCAGTCTCGGCCCTCGTCCGGGTCGTGCAGCAGGATCGTTCTGCCCTGGAAGCGCGCACGCGAGCCCGGGCGCAGCGCCAGCCGCAGGCGCAGCTCCAGCCGGCGCCCGCGCTGTTCGACGAGTTGCGCATTCAGCACCGCCGCGTTGTCGTGCAGCGGAAGACGCAAGCTCGCCGCAGGTCCACAGAAGCCGCCGGCGGGGTCGTGGCGCACCGTCGCGGCCGACGACGGATAACTCGGTTCGTAATGGCTGCCGGTCGGCCCGACGTACAGGCAGGCCCCGAGAGACAGCGCCGCGGCCGGTAACAAGGCGCGGGCGGCGAGCCGGAGGCCGGCCCGATCGCCCACGGCGATCCCCTCATTGCGGCGGCGCGCCAAACGCCCATGTCTGGCTGGCCCGAACATATCAGCGGGACGCCCGTCTCATCGCGTTGGCCCCGTTCCGATTCTACAGCGCCTGCACCAGTTCCTGCAGCGCGCCACTGCCCGGGTTGCGCAGCAGCATCGCGGCGCAGCGGCCGAGCCCGGGCAGATCCAGTTCCACCGCTGGCGTATAGACCGGCGCCGCGAGTGCCCGGGCGACGGCGGCGGCCTGCTGCAGGTCCGCGACGAGGAACTGCTGGGCGACATAACCGATGTTCGGTGGCACGGCCCGCGGCACGAGATCCTCGCAGGCATAGTTCAGCGGCTGCGTCAGTGCCAGCTTGCCGAACGGGTGCCCGCCCTGCATGAACTGTACCCGGCTGCGGCTGCCGGCGGGCAGGCCGAGCAGCCGGTTCGTGTCCGGGCTGTCGAGGACTTCGTCGATCAGCAAACGCATGCCGAGCACCTGCTCGCAGAAGGCGCGCGCCCGTTCCAGATCACGGACGACCTGGGCCGAGGTCACGACCGGCGTGAAACCGGTGCGCGTGCGCCCGTGTTGCTCCACATAGGCCCGCATCTGACCGATGCGGGTGGCCGGGTCGGTACTGGCCAGCTCGACGAGGTTGACCGGCACATCGTCCGGCCCCTCGAAGACGACCTCGATCGGCGTGCCGACCTCCGGACCGAGGTCGTAATGCACCGGCGCAGACCAGAAGCGGTAACCGGCGCCGCGCAGCCGTTCCGCATCACGATGGATGTCGGCGGTATAGAAATTCAGGTTGGCAAGGCCATAGGCCCGCGCCAGGCCAGGCTGGCGCACGCGCTGACGGGCCGACGCAGTGAACTCCAGCAGCAGCACGCGGCCGACCGGCGCATCGCTGGCCGCCAGCAAGGCACTGCTCGCCGCGCTGCCGGACGGCAGGCCCCAGTGCCGCTCGAACGCGCGGCCCTGCCAGCGCCCGGCATGCACGACATCCATGCCGATCAGGTCCCGGTAGAAAGCCATTGAACGACTGAGGTCGGCCACGCCGATCACGGCCGCGGCCAACGGCGAACCGTCGAGGGCCGGCACTGCCCTCTCGCTCATGCCACTACCACTGGGCGTGGTCCTCCGCCGCCAGCGCCTTTACGCGCCCGGCCTCCTCGCCGAGATAACGATCGATCGTCCAGTGCGCCAGGTAGATCAGCGGCGTCATGGCCACGGCGGCCAGGCACTTGTAGCCGTAGTTGACGGTGCCGACGGCGAGAAACTGGTCAATGCCCCACTGCTGCGGTCCGAGTACGAAGGCGATGTAGAGCACGACGAAACTGTCGACGAGTTGCGAGACCAGCGTCGAGCCGGTGGCCCTCAGCCAGACCAGCCGCTCGCCGGTCAGCTGCCGGATCCGGTGGAAGATCCCGACATCCAGCAATTGCCCGATCAGGAAGGCCGTCAGGGAGCCACCGATGGACCAGAGCCCCTGGCCGAAAATTGCCGCGAAAGCCGCCTGCATGTCCGGCACGCCGCGGTGGCTGAGCGAAGCGACCCACCAGTCCGTCGGCGCCACCCGGATTGCGAAAAAGGCAAACAGGAAGGCGTAGACGATCAGCCCGATGGTCAGCCAGGTCACGAAGCGCACCCCGCGCCGGCCGAAGTATTCGTTGATGACGTCGGTCATGACGAACACGAATGGCCACAACAGCACGCCGACGGTGAAATTCAGCGAACCGCGCTGGCCGAACAGGCGCCAGTCCAGCGGCGCGATACCGAGCGTCGGCTCCAGCGCGAAGATCTTCACGCCGACGAACTCGGCCAGCAACGCATTGGTCAGGAAGAAAGCGGCCAGGACGACGAACAGCCGCCCGCCTTTGCCGCTGAACATCAGCGGTCCGCCCGCGCTGCGCTGCCGAACACGCCGAGCCGCCGGGTCTGCACTGCGCCGCCCGTCATTCGCCTAGTGTAGGCGGCGGTGCCGGCTGCGGGAAGCGTGGCTGCGGCGCTCGCCTGTTCCTGCTATAGATAGGCGCCACCCCCTGTCTCCGGAGTCACCGGCCGATGCTTCGCCTCACGCTGGCCGCGATCTTCTTCACCGGCAGCCACCTCGGCATCTCCGGCACGCGCTTGCGTGGCTGGCTGATGCAGCGCATCGGCGAGCTTCCCTATCTGCTGGCCTATTCCCTGCTGTCCCTGCTGGCCCTCGCCTGGCTGGCCGAGGCCTATAAGGCCGCCCCTTACGTCGAGACCTGGGGACAAGTCCACGCGCTGCAACCGCTGGCCGCCCTGCTGATGCTGCCGGCCTGCCTGCTGGCCGTGATCGGCCTGACGACACCGAGCCCGACGCTCGCCGGCGCCGAGCGCCTGCTCGAGGCGGCGGAGCCGGCCCGTGGCATCCTGCGCGTGACCCGGCATCCGTTCCTGATGGGCGCAGCCCTCTGGGCGGCAATCCACCTGCTGGTCAACGGGGATCTCGCGTCGGCTTTGCTGTTCGGCAGCCTGCTCCTGCTCGCGCTCGCCGGGGCGAAATCCATCGATGCCAAGCGGCGCGCCAGCGCCGGCGCGCAGTGGGAACGCTTCGCCGCAGTGACCTCGATCCTGCCCTTTGCCGCGATCATGGCCGGACGCAACCGGCTGCGGCTGTCCGAGATCGGCTGGTGGCGCCCGCTGCTCGGCCTGCTGGCCTGGGTTGCGCTGCTGCGCTTCCACGCGGCTTTCGCCGGCGTGTCGCCGCTGGGCGCGTGGTTGCCGCTCTGACCGCTGGTCAGCGGCGCCGCCGGGCAGGCCGCGGCGGCACGGCCGCCGGCCCCGCCGCCTGCGAGGACAGCGACAGCACGTAGCCGACCGGGAAATCGATGCCGGCGAGGTTCCCGCCGACGCTGATGGTCAGCGGCTGGTCACTGTTCAGGTACTGGCCGCAGGCCTCGCCCGGATCGCAGATCACGAAGTCGTTGTCGGCATCGGTGCCGGCGATGATCTCGTAGTCACCGGCCGCAACGCCGCTGAAACTGTAGCGGTACTGCCCGTTGCTCGCGCTGGCTTCGACTTGCGCGGTCGACAGCCCGGTCGCCGGATCCAGCAGCAGGATGTAGAGAAAGCCGGCATCGGGCGAGATCGGATTGGCCGTCACCTGCATCTGCACCGGCAGGTCGACGCTGTTCGCATCGGCCGTCAGCGTGATCGTGGCCGAATAGCTGCCTTCGGCGAGGCCGTGGCGATCGACGATCGCAAGGTAGTCACCGAGACCGTCGGCGCCAGTGGTCACCCCCTGTACGCTCAGCCAGCTTGCCGATGTGCCGACCGACTGCAGTTCCAGGCTGCCGCCACCGGCATTGAACGCGGTGAAGCCGAGCGCCGTCATGGTCGTACCGAAATTCAGGGCCGCCGGCTGCGCCTCCAGCAGCGGCACGGCCGGCGGTGGATTGCCGCTCGCGTTCAGCGCGGCGCTGACGGCCTTCTGCGCATTGATCAGCCCGTGGCCATACAGGTTGTCGCGGCCCGGCGCGCCGATGTCGTCGGTCAGCTGCCCGCTGACCAGCATCTGCTCGATCTCGTCCGCGCCGAGGTTCGGATTCGCAGATTTCATCAACGCGAAGACGCCGGCCACGTGCGGGCTGGCCATCGAGGTGCCGGCGAGGAAGGTATAGGCCATCTGCACGGCGCCGCTGGAATCGTCGCCGCCGGTGCTCAGCACGAAGTCGGGATAGCCGTCGCCGTTCAGGTCGCCGCCATCGCCGCCGGGCGCGGCCACGTCCACGGTGCCGCCGAAGCTGGAGTAGCTGGCGAGCACGCGGTCGATGCCCACGGCGCTGACCGAGATCACACCCTGATGCGCCGCCGGATAGCTCGGTGCGCTGTTGGCCTCGTTGCCGGCCGAGGCGACGATCAGGATGCCTGCCTGGCGCAGCTGCGCGTAGAGATCCGCGGCGGCCTGCGAGAACGACGGCCCGCCGAGGCTGAGATTGATGATGTCCGCCGGCGCCGCCGGCAAGCGGCCGGAATCGTTTGGCAGGCCAGCCGCATAGCGCGCCGCCTGCAGGATGTCGAACAGCGCGCAACCGTCCACGCCGCAGACGCGCAGCGGCATCAGGCGCACGTTCCAGGCCACGCCGGCGACACCGACACCGTTGTTGCCGACCGCCCCGATCGTGCCCGCGACATGGGTGCCGTGGAAGCTGCTCGGCGCGACCCCGCCGCCGTCTCCCGGGTCCGTCGGGTCGGGATCAAGGCCGTCGCCGTCGGCCGCGTTTGCGGGATCGCTGATGAAATCGTATCCCGGCAGCAATCGCCCCTGCAGATCCGGGTGCGCGCCGAGGATGCCGGTATCGATCACGGCGACGGTCACCGCCGGACTGCCGGTCTCGAGATCCCAGGCCGCCGGCAGGTTGATCAGCGGATAATGCCACTGGACACCGTAGGCCGAATCGTTCGGCTGCGCATGCACCCGCCGCAGGAAGTTCGGGCTGGCGTAGGCTACATCGGGCTCGCCGGCCAGGTCCTTCAGCGCCACCAGCGTATCCCACTTCGCCTGGCTGGCCGGCGGCAGGGCCGCGCGATGGTCGATCACCCGGCTGGCGGCGCGCCGCGCCTGGGCCGCCACGCGCATCAGCAGGGCCCGGCCCGCGGCGCCGCCGCGGCGGAACAGATGGGCACGGCCCGGCCTTGGCGGCGGCGAGGCCCGGCTGCTGGCCGCGGCCTGGTCTCGGTAGCGCAGGATCAGTTCGCCCGGCACGAAGGCATCGGACAGGCGGGCACCGGACTGCAGCGCCGGCTGCGGCTGGCCGATGCTCAAGACATAGGTCGACGCGCCGCTGGCCGCAAAGACCTCGACCAGGTACTGGCCGTCGGCGGCCACGCTGAGGCTCTCGCTTGGCGTGGTGCTGAGCGATGCGTCCAGCACCTGCGTGCCAGCGGCATTCCACAGATACAGATCCAGGTCCGCGGCCGCCGGCTCGCCGAGCAGCAGGGTCACGGTTTGACCGGCGAGCAGATTCACCCGGTAGAAATCGCTGGTATCGCCCAGCGCCTGCGAGCGGCCGGACGCGCCGGTGCCGGCGACGTTGACGTAGCCGCCCAGCGTCACCGGCACGGGCAGCACTTGCGCGCTGGCCGGCTGATTGTTGAACGCGAAGGCCGCCGACGGGTCGTTCAGGTCACCATCGACCGCTGTGCCTTCCGGCACGCTGATCGTCCCGCTGACGGTGAAGCCGGTGGCCGCCGGTGGCGCCGCCGGGGCGGCGCCTTGCGGCGCGCTGCCGCCACCGCCGCCGCCGCAGGCGGACAGGCCGGCCAGCAGCAGGCCCGCGACGGGCGCCGCCGCCTTGCCTCTCGCTGCGTTGTAGCATACCGCCATCCGTCGGCCCCGCGCCGCGAACCCCCGGAAGCGCCGGCCGCCGTTCGGGCCTGGGCTCCGGCCGATGCCCGCAGCATCCCCAGTATAGATGCGCCGTTCAGGAACTGGTTCACGAAGCCTGAACAAAACTTAATGTCGCGCCAAGCTTCGCTTAAGCCGGCCGGCGGCAGAATGCGTTCGTGGTCACCCCTTCCCCCTTAAGCGAGACCACGGCCCGAAGCTGTCGGGCAACACTTGGCCCCGCGGACGCGGGGCCATTTTTTTGCTGCTGCGCGGACAGGACCCGTCGCAGTGACATCCCGAACAATGGACACACCGCCGCCCGCCGCTTTGGCGACCGCAGGCCCGGCGCTACATTGGCGCCCACCCGCCGGCGCGGCCGGCCCCGACGATGAGGTGTGCAGCATGTGGATCCGCAAGAATCGCCTGGACCGTTTGCTCGGCCGGCGGCTACCCCTGCCGACACAGGTGATCTCCAACGAGGAATTCCACCCGCTGCCGCAAACGGCCGACCAGCGGCAGGTCGAGGCATTGCTGCTGGCGATGGCCGACGACTACGGGCGCCGGCTGGGGCTGTCGCGGCGTGATTTCCTGCGCAGCAGCGGCGGGCTGGCCGCCGCCTTTCTGGCGATGAACCGGGTCTACGGGGACAGCTTCGACGTCAGCCCAGATGAAGCGCTGGATCCATCGGCTTTCAGCGAACGCTGGCCCAAGGACCAGTTCATCGTCGACATCCAGACCCATCATGTAAAGGACAGCATCGACGGGCCGCTGGCCTTCCGCCGCATGACCGGCAAGCTGGGCCTGAATCCGGTGCTGGCCGAGGTCGCCCCCGGCAAGGACGATCTGCACCGCGCCAATTACATCCGCGAGATCTTCTTCGACAGCGATACCGTGATGGCGATGATCTCAGGCGCCGTGATCGGTACCCGCGAGCACTTCGCGCTGCCGGTCGAGGACATGGTCGGCACGCGCAACACGGTCAACGCAGCCGCCGGATCGCAGCGCATGCTGAGCCACGGCCTCGGTGATCCGACCCTGCCGAATGCGCTGGAGGACGCCGAATACCAGGTCAAGGAACTCGGCATCGACGGCTGGAAGTTCTATACCGGCAACCCGACCTCGCCGTGGCGGCTGGACGACGAGGCCGTCGCCTACCCCTTCCTCGAGAAGTCGCGCGAACTGGGCATCCGCAACATCAGCGCACACAAGGGCCTGCCGCTGCCGGGGCGCGGCCCGAAGGGCAAGCCGAAATACTGGTACTGGCTGCCGGAAGACATGACCGCGGCCGCGAAGGATTTTCCCGATCTCAACTTCATCGTCTATCACTCGGGCATGCGGCACATGGTGGCGTCGCTGCCACCGGGCAAGAGCGGTATCGGCGAGAACGGTTACATCCCCTGGACCACGGACCTGTGCCGGACCGTGGCCGCCGACCCGGCGCTGGACAACGTCTACGCCGAATTGGGCACGGTGTTCGCGTTCTCGGTCGTCACGCACCCGGAGATCGCCGGTCATCTGCTGGGACAGTTGCTGCAGAGTTTCGGGGCCGAACGGATCCTCTGGGGCACCGATTGCATCTGGTGGGGCTCGCCGCAGTGGCTGATCGAGGCCTTCCGCCGCTTCCAGATCCCGGAGCAGCTGCAGGAACGGCACGGCTATCCGCCACTGACCGATGCCGACCGGGAAAAGATCTTCGGCCTGAACGCGGCGCGCCTGTATGGCATCGACGTCGGCGCACAGCGGCAGGCGATTTCCGGGGACCGGCTGAGCGAGGCGAAAGCCGCTTGGCGGGAGAATGGCGGCCGGCGCAGCAACACCGCTTACGGCTGGGTCGCGGCATGAGGTGCGGCGCATTGTTCCTCGCTGGCCTGCTGCTGGGGCCGGTCTTGTCGGCAGCCGCCGCCGAGGATGCACTGAGCAGCAACGGTTGCGTGCCGAGCGGCGAGCTGCGCGGCGACCCGGCGCGCGGGGCGGCGCTGCATGCGGAGAACTGCGCCGAGTGCCATGGCGCGAGCGGCAAGACCGATGTCATCGTTATGCACATGGACGAGCCACCGGCCGACCAGAGTGACCCAACCTATATGCGCCAGTTGAGCGACGAATTCCTGTACCTGGCGATCTGCCGTGGCGGGGCAGCGGTCGGGCGCTCGATCATCATGCCGGCCTGGGGCGACTATTTCACCGACCAGGAGATCAAGGACCTGGTGGCCTTCGTCCGCACATTTTCCGGTACCTGAACCGCATACCGCATGGACCAGCGCCTGCAGGAACGCGAGCCGATCGGGCCGACCCGCTACCGACACTTCGATGCCCGTCCGGTGACCGGCACCTTCGGCGCCTGGGTCGAGGGCATTCAGGTCGCCGATGCGGTCGAGGACGACGCGCTGTTCGCGGATCTCCGCGATGCCTGGCTGAAGTACCAGGTGCTGTTCCTGCGCGAACAACGGCTCCAACCGGCGCAGCAGCTGGCGCTCGGCAAGCGCTTCGGCGAGATCCAGCAACAGGGCTACGTCGGCAGTCTCGACGGCTTTCCGGGCGTCTGGGTGCAGGAATACCCGGCCCTGTATGCCGGGCCGGTGTCAGACATCAACTGGCATGCGGACAGTTCCTTTCGTCCCCGGCCGACCCGCGGCTCTTTGCTCTATGCGCTGGACGTACCGCCCGGTGGCGGCGATACGGTCTGGGCGGACCAGTGCGCCGCTTATGCCGACCTGTCGCGGGCCTGGCAGGGTTTTGTGGATGGGCTCAGCTGCCTGCACGACAACATCGCGCGCGATCCCTGGCGCGTGCTCGAGCAACTCGGCGGCAAGGCGCTGGACGAGATGCGGCGCTACCTGCCCCCGACCGAGCACCCCGTGGTTTGTACTCACCCGGAGACCGGCCGGCGTTTCCTGTTCGTCTCGGAACTATTGGCGCGCGAGATCGTCGGCATGAGCCGTGCGGAAAGCCGCGCCGTGCTGGACTTCCTGTTCGCCCACCAGACACGGCCGGAGTACCAGGCGCGCCTGCACTGGGCGCCGGGCACGCTCGCCATCTGGGACAACTATTCGACGCTACACCGCGGGATCTTCGATTTCGGGCAGGCCCATCGCCTGATGCACCGGGTGTCTTTCAACGGCGAGTGGCCG
>RFHQ01000026.1 GCA_003695765.1 Gammaproteobacteria bacterium | reverse complement strand
CTGGCCTGTGACATGCAGTTCACGGTCTTCGTGCCACCGGAAACCCGCCGCGCGCCGCTGCTCTGGTGGCTGTCCGGGCTGACCTGCACACCGGAAAATTTCACCGTAAAGGCCGGCGCCTACCGGCAGGCAGCGGCCCGCGGGCTGGCCGTCGTCGCCCCGGACACCAGCCCGCGCGGACCACAAGTGCCGGACAGCGAGCGCTATGACCTCGGCCAGGGCGCTGGCTTCTACGTCGATGCGACCGTCGAGCCGTGGTCACGGCATTACCGCATGTACAGCTACATCAGCGACGAATTGAATGAGCTGGTCTGCCGGGAGTTTCCGGTCGATGCCGGCGCCCAGGGCATCTCCGGCCATTCGATGGGTGGCCACGGCGCACTGGTGCTGGGATTGCGCAATCCGCGGCGCTACCGCTCCCTGTCGGCCTTCGCGCCGATCGTCGCGCCCAGCCGGGTGCCCTGGGGCCAGCAGGCGTTCGGCGCGTATTTGGGTGAGGATCGCGATGCCTGGGCGCGTTACGACGCCACCGAACTGATGCAGGCAGCCGGCGACCGATCCGCGGCCGCGCCGATCCTTGTCGACCAGGGGGAGGCTGACGAATTCCTCACCGAGCAACTGCGCCCCGGGCTGTTCGCCGCTGCCTGCGACCGCGTGGGTCAGCCGCTGGAACTTCGCTACCAGCCGGGCTATGACCACAGTTATTTCTTCGTCAGCACCTTCATCGCCGAGCATATCGATCATCATGCGCGCCTGTTGCGCAGCTGATCCGGAAGCAGGGGGGATATCGATGAAAACACGCGCCGCAGTTGCCTTCGAGGCCGGCAAGCCATTGGAAATCGTCGACGTCGATCTCGAGGGCCCGCGGGCCGGCGAGGTGCTGGTCGAGATCAAGGCCACCGGAGTCTGTCACACCGATGCCTTCACCTTGTCCGGTGACGATCCGGAAGGGGTTTTCCCGGCAATCCTCGGGCACGAAGGCGCCGGCGTGGTGCTGGAGGTCGGCCCCGGCGTGCGGTCGGTGGCGCCGGGCGATCATGTCATCCCGCTGTACACGCCGGAATGCCGGGAATGCGAGTTTTGCCTGAATCCGAAGACCAATCTCTGCCAGGCCATTCGCGAGACCCAGGGCCAGGGCCTGATGCCCGACGGCACCAGCCGCTTTTCTCTCGATGGCCGGCCGATCCTGCATTACATGGGCTGTTCGACCTTCTCGAATCACACCGTGCTGCCCGAAATCGCGGTCGCGAAGATTCGTGAGGATGCCCCTTTCGACAAGGTCTGCTACATCGGTTGCGGCGTCACGACCGGCGTCGGCGCCGTTGTTTTCACCATGCGGATCGAGCCCGGTTCGACGATCGCCGTCTTCGGCCTCGGTGGCATCGGGCTGAACGTGATCCAGGGCGCGCGCATGGTCGGCGCCGATCGCATCATCGGGATCGACATCAACCCGGCGCGCGAGGCGCTGGCACGCCGCTTCGGCATGACGGACTTCATCGATCCGCGTCAGGTCGACGACGTCACGTCAGCGATCATCGAGATGACCGGCGGTGGCGTCGACTACAGTTTCGAGTGCATCGGCAACGTTGCCACCATGCGCCAGGCGCTGGAGTGCTGTCACAAGGGCTGGGGCCAGAGCTGCATCATCGGCGTGGCCGGCGCCGGTCAGGAGATCTCGACGCGGCCATTTCAGCTCGTCACCGGCCGCGTCTGGCGCGGCACGGCCTTCGGCGGGGCGCGCGGGCGCAGCGACGTGCCGCGAATCGTCGACTGGTACATGGATGGCAAGCTGAACATCGACGACCTGATCACGCACACCTTGCCGCTGGACGAGATCAACCGGGCCTTCGAGCTGATGCATGCCGGCGAGAGCATCCGCAGCGTCATCGTCTATTGAGCGCGCTTGTCCGCCGTGTGGATCTCCTACCGGAAAGCCCGGCCCCGGCGGTGCCCGTGGCGCGCAGCGGCCGCCGCGGGGTGCGACACTATGCCATGCACTTGACTGGCGGCGGGCACTGCCGCCGTGGCGAGGAAGACCGATGAAGCTGATCAAAACGACGATGCTGGTCCTGGCGGCCGCTCTGGTGACGGGCAGCCCGGCATACGCGGGCGCGCATCAGGGCAAGGGCGCGATCACCGAGGCCGAATTCGCACGCAACAGTGGTTTTCGCGGCCACGAGGAAGCGCTCGGCGCGGCCGTGGCGCAGGCGATTCGCGAGACCAGCCCCACTGGTGCGCCCGAGCACGATTTCCGCGGCCGCGAGCGGGAACTCGGCCTAGCGGTCGAGGCGGTCATCAAGACGCTGAACAATCGCGAGCCGTATCAGCACGAGACCAACGATGCCCTGGTCAAGGCGCACCTGACCGCGATCCAGTTCGCCAAGGACAATGGCCTGCTGGCGGAGTACATCAATCACCAGGCGCTGACGCAGTCACCGATGCTCCGGCGCGTCGGTGACCTGGTGCGCAAGACGGGCAATACGAACTTCGGCCTGCTGGCGATGACCGAGCGCACCGCCTGTTTCTACCAGCTGGTCAGCGACTACCGGATCGAGGGCGGCCAGGTCCGCTGGCGCTCGCCCTATGGCAATGTGCTGGCGCAGACCTACCGGCTGGGCCAGAACGATTTCGACGAGGCCTGGCTGCACGAGAACTACACGATCCCGTTGCTGCAGAAACAGGCGGCGCTCATGGGCCTGGACGCAGAGATTTCCGACTGGCAGGACGACGGCTGGATCACGATGCGGGTGGTGGCGCCGGAAGGCATGGCCGCGAACTGAGCCGCCCGCTTGACGACCGGCAGGACGATAGACGCCGATGAAAATCATGTTCTCAGTGGTGGCCGGCATCGCTCTGCTGGCCGCAAATCCCTGTGTCTGGGCCGGTGCTCATCGGGGCGCCAAGGTCTCGAAGCTCGAAGAACTGCCGGCACGCAATGGCGACTGGTCGCCGGAAGAGATCGCGAAGGGGCGCGAGCAATTGGTGCGGGCCTTCGATGCGGCCTGGATCCGGGTGATCGCCAGCCGCAAGGACCAGGCGATTCTCGACCAGGAGCCACGAAACCGCCCCGGCGCCGCGCACCATTACATCGTGCGCCTGGCCGACTGCCTGCCGCAGCCGGAACTCGCGCCCTGGCCGGAAAAGCCGGCCGGCATGTTCAAGGACATTCTGGAAACCGGCGTGATCCGGCAGCTGGTGCAGGGGGTGCCGGAGACGCCGGCGAATACCTCCTGGTACTTCTCAGGCGTCAGCCAGAAGTACCAGGACGCGGTGATCGCGGAGATCGAACGGCACTATGACGTCGACCTCGAGGTCGAGTCGGTCGTGCTGCCGCCGGGACGGCTGCCGGCCACCAGCCTGCTGGTGCAGAACAAGGTCGATTTCATCTCGCAGTTGAACGCAACGGGCGGCAATACGCAGGGCATGCGCCGGCGGACCTCGCGGCGTTTCACCTGCACGATGACCGCGTCCAGCCAGTACATCCACATTCCGGAGCGCTCGCCGCTGCTCGAAGAGATCCACGACCTGAACGACCTGATCGAGCGTCCGCAGGTTCGCATCTGCGCCGGGCCGCTGACCACGCAGACGGCGCGGGCCTACATGCCGGAGCACATGGTCAAGACCAAGTACGTCAACGACCTGACCGCCTGCGACAGAGCGGTGAAAAAAGGCGAACTGGACGTGATCATGAACCCGCTGCACGATCTCGGGATCGGCGGGATCGAAGGCTATCGGGCCGTGCCGACCGGCCTGGTCGCCGGCACCCCGCTGTGGGTGGCCAAGGAGGGCATCGTCTGTCCGGACGACGGCGACCCGCGTACCGAGGACGAATGCCACGAGATCGACCCGCCCTGAGCGGCGGGCGGGTCAAACCGGCGGTCCGTTTGGTCATTTGACAGGCGATGGCCCCCTGCTAGTCTGACCGGCCTGTATCTGCCGGGGGCGTCGATGACCAGGACCATCCGCAGCCTGCTGGTTGCGAACCGCAGTGAAATCGCCATCCGCGTGTTCCGGGCCGCGACCGAGCTCGGCCTGCGGACGATCGCGATCTATTCTCGCGAGGATCGCTTCGCTCTGCACCGCTTCAAGGCCGACGAGTCCTACCAGGTCGGCAGCGGCGGCAATCCGATCGGCGCCTACCTGGACATCGACGAGATCCTGCGCGTGGCGCGCGAGGCCGGCGCCGATGCGATCCATCCCGGTTATGGTTTTCTCGCCGAGAATCCCGATTTCGCCGACGCCTGCCGGGATGCCGGACTGATCTTCGTGGGCCCGCCGTCGGACGTGATGCGGCGCCTCGGCAACAAGGTCGCGGCGCGGGAACTGGCCGAATCGGCCGGCGTGCCGGTGATGCCGGCCACCGGCCCCTTGCCGCGCGACCTCGCGCAGGTGCGCGCGCTGGCGGACGGGATCGGCTATCCGCTGATGCTGAAAGCCAGCTGGGGCGGCGGCGGCCGCGGCATGCGGGTGATCGAGTCGGCCGACGCCCTGCCCAAGCAGCTTGAGGCGGCGCGGCGCGAAGCAGCCAGCGCCTTCGGTAACGACGAGGTCTATCTCGAGAAACTGGTGCGCCATGCCCGGCACGTCGAAGTGCAATTGCTCGGCGATGAACACGGCAATCTCGTGCATCTGTTCGAGCGCGATTGCACCGTGCAGCGCCGGCACCAGAAGGTCGTCGAGCGCGCGCCAGCACCCTATTTCGACGAGGCTCAGCGAGAAGCGCTCTGCGCGGCGGCGTTACGGCTCGGCCGCGCCGCGGGCTACGTCAACGCCGGTACCGTCGAATTCCTGCAGGACCAGGACAGCGGCGAGTTCTATTTCATCGAGGTCAATCCGCGGGTCCAGGTCGAGCACACGGTGACCGAGGAGGTCACCGGCGTGGACATCGTGCAGGCGCAGCTGCGCGTGGCCCGGGGCGAAGCCATCGGCAGCAGCGCGGCCCTGCCGGATCAGCCGGAGATCCGGCTGAACGGCCACGCGCTGCAGGCGCGGATCACGACCGAGAACCCGGAAAACAACTTCGTGCCCGACTACGGGCGAATCAGCACCTACCGGAGCGCATCCGGGCATGGCATCCGTCTCGACGGCGGCACGGCATTCGCCGGCGCGCGCGTGACACCCTATTACGATTCGCTGCTGGTCAAGGTGACGGCCTGGGCCCGCACGCCCGAGGCGGCGATCCGGCGCATGGATCGCGCGCTGCGGGAGTTTCGCGTGCGCGGCGTCACCACGAATCTGCTGTTCCTGGAAAACCTGATCAATCACCCGGTCTTCCAGGCAGCCAGCTACAGCACCCGGTTCATCGACGAGACCCCGGAGCTGTTCCAGTTCCGCCGGCCGCGGGATCGCGCGACCCGCCTGCTGAGTTTCATCGGCGATGTCATCGTCAACGGCAATGCCGATGTCCGCGGCCGCGAGCTGCCGGCCGACTGCCCGCCGGCGCCGTTGCCCCGGCGCCTGCCGGATGCCGTGCCGGACGGCATGCGGCAGCGCCTGCAGGCCATGGGCGCGGAAGCCTTCAGCCGCTGGCTGCGCGAGCAGCAGGCCGTGCTGCTGACCGATACCACGATGCGCGACGCGCACCAGTCGCTGCTGGCAACGCGCATGCGCACGCATGATCTGCTGGCCATTGCTCCGGCCTATGCGCGGCTGCTGCCGCAGATGTTCTCCATCGAATGCTGGGGTGGCGCCACTTTCGATGTGGCGATGCGCTTCCTGCACGAGGATCCCTGGGAGCGGCTGGCCGCCTTGCGTGAACGCATGCCGAATCAGTTGCTGCAAATGCTGCTGCGCGGAGCAAACGGCGTCGGTTATACGAATTATCCAGACAACGTGGTGCGCTTTTTCATTCGCCAGGCTGCTGCAGCCGGAATCGACGTATTTCGGGTGTTCGACTCGCTGAACTGGGTCGAGAACATGCGCGTGGCCATGGATGCGGTCCGGGAGACCGGCGCGATCTGCGAAGGGGCACTCTGCTATACCGGTGACGTGCTCGCCGCGCGGCCGGGCAAGTACGACCTCGATTATTACCTGCAGCTGGGCCGCGAGCTCAAGGACGCCGGCGCGCAGATCATCGGCATCAAGGACATGGCTGGCGTCTGCCGCCCGGCTGCGGCCCGGCTGCTGGTGCAGGCGCTACGAGAAGAGACCGGCTTGCCGGTGCATTTCCACACGCACGATACCAGCGGTGTCGCCGCCGCCACCGTCGTCGCAGCGGTCGAGGCCGGCGCCGACATCGTCGACGGCGCGATCGATTCGATGAGCGGCCTGACCTCGCAGCCGAACCTGAGTTCGATCGTCGAGGTGCTGGCCGACACGGACCGCGACCCGGGCATCGACATGCAGGCGATGCGCGAATTGTCCCATTACTGGGAGACGGTGCGACGGTACTACGCGCCCTTCGAGAGCGACATTCGCAGTGGCACGGCGGACGTCTACCGTCATGCAATGCCAGGCGGGCAATATACGAATCTGCGGGAGCAGGCGCGGGCACTGGGCATCGAGGATCGCTGGCCGGAGGTGGCCGAGACCTACGCCGTCGTCAACGAATTGTTCGGTGACATCCCGAAGGTCACACCCAGTTCCAAAGTCGTCGGGGACATGGCCTTGTTCATGGTCACCAGCGGCCTGACAGCCGCCGATGTGCTCGATCCGGAGCGCGAGATCGACTTTCCGGAGTCGGTTGTCGGCCTGTTCCGCGGTGACCTCGGTCAGCCGCCGGGCGGATTTCCGGAATCCCTGCAGCGCAAGGTGCTGAAAGGCGCCGAGCCGCTGCGCGAGCGCCCTGGCGCGACTCTGCCGGCGCTGGACCTCGACGAAGCGCGGGCGGCCGCGGCCAAGGGCATCGGTCGCCAGCCGGATGACCACGAACTGGCGGCCTACCTGATGTACCCGAAGGTGTTCCGGGAGTTCGTCCGGCACCGCCAGCAGTACGGCGATGTCAGCGCGCTGCCCACGCCCGTCTTCTTCTACGGCATGGACGAGTCCAGCGAAGTCGAAGTCGAGATCGAAGAGGGCAAGCGGCTGGTGATCCGCTATTTCGCAACCAGCGAGCCGGACGCAGACGGCATGCGACGGGTATTCTTCGAGCTGAATGGCCAGCCACGCAGCGTCTCGATCCGCGACCACGGCGTCGCTGCGGAACGCGAGCACCGAGCCAAAGCCGATCCGGCGGATCCCAGCCAGCTCGGCGCGCCCATGCCCGGTGTCGTGACCAGCGTTCATGTGCAAGCGGGCCAGACGGTCGAGCGCGGCGCGCCGCTGTTGTCGATCGAGGCGATGAAGATGGAGACCCAGCTGCACGCCGATCGGCCCGGGCGGGTGCGGCAGGTGCTGGTCGAAGCCGGCGCCCAGATCGACAGCGGCGACCTGCTTCTGCGAGTCGAATAGGCGGCTGTTTTGCGCGCTTGCGCCCGGATCTAGTATCGTAGGGCGAGTCGCAGAACGGCGGGGGAAAGCAGTGCCCTGGTGGGGCTGGATCATCGTCGGCGCATTCCTGTTGGGCGCCGAGCTGCTCGGCGTCGATGCCGCTTTCTACCTGATCTTCATCGGCGCCGCCGCGATCCTTGTCGGGTTGCTGGAACTTGCCGGCGCCGCAATGGCGGCCTGGGTCCAGTGGCTGGTCTTCGCGGTGCTAGCGCTGCTGAGCATGCTGCTGTTCCGCGGCCGGCTCTACCGGCGTTTCCGCGGCGTGGCGCGCGACTACGATGCCGGCCCGGCCGGCCAGCGCCTCCGGCTGGGCGAAGATCTGGCGCCGGGCGAGAGCTGCCGGATGGATTTTCGCGGCACGACCTGGACCGTGACGAACAGCGGCCAAGCGACGATCGCAGCGGGCGAGACGGCGATCATTCGCCGCATAGAAGGGGCCACGCTGCTGGTGGAGCCGGTCGGCCAGACGAACTGAAGCGCGGGAGGGGGAACGATGCCGGAGAGTATTGCCTTTTATGTAGCGCTGGTGATCGCGATCATTGTCGTGATCGTGATCGCCAAGACAGCGGTCATCGTGCCCCAGCAGAGCGCCTATGTGGTCGAGAATCTCGGCAAATACAGCCGGACGCTGCGCGCCGGCTTCCATATCCTGATCCCGTTCATCGAGAAAGTCGCCTACAAGCACAGCCTGAAAGAACTGGCAATCGACATTCCGGAGCAGGTCTGCATCACAAAGGACAACGTGCAGGTCGGCGTCGATGGTGTGCTCTACCTGCAGGTGCTGGATCCCGAACGGGCTTCCTATGGCATCAGCGACTACGTGTTCGCGATCTCGCAGCTGGCCCAGACGACCCTGCGCAGCGAGATCGGCAAGATCGACCTGGACCGGACCTTCGAGGAACGCGCGCTGATCAATGCCAACGTGGTCGCGGAACTCGACAAGGCCTCGGATCCCTGGGGTGTCAAGGTGCTCCGCTACGAGATCAAGAACATCAACCCGCCCACCGACGTGCTCGGCGCGATGGAAAAGCAGATGCGGGCCGAGCGCGAAAAACGGGCCGTGGTGCTGACCTCGGAAGGCGAGCGGGACGCCAAGATCAACGAGGCCGAAGGCGAGAAACAGCGGGTCATCAAGGAGTCGGAGGCCGCGAAACAGCAGCAGATCAACGAAGCCGAAGGCGAGGCCGCGGCGATCCTGGCAGTGGCCAGCGCGACGGCCGAAGGCTTGCGACAGGTCGCCGCGGCGCTGCGCGAGGACGGCGGTGAGGCCGCGATGCGCCTGCGGGTCGCCGAGGACTGGGTGCAGCAGTTCGGGCAGCTGGCGCGCGCGGGCAACACGCTGGTGGTGCCGGCGAACCTCAGCGACGTGTCTTCGATGATCGCGCTCGCGACCAGTATCGTGAAGAATACCGGCGGCAGCGACCGGCAGCCACCGGCACCATCGGCCTAGGTCAGCCGCAGCATCACCGGTTGCCGCTCGCGCAGCGTGGCGTGCAGGTAGCAGCTGCGTTCGCCGACCCGTACCAGGTCCAGAATGTGCTCCGGCCCGGCCTCGCTGTCGAGGAAGACGAAACTGTCGACCGGCAGTACGGCTGGATCGTACGGCGCGCCTTCCCGGAAGGTGGTGAACTGCACCACGCGGTAGGCTGCCAGGGGCAGCTTGTGGACTTCGGCATAGCGGCCGAGCTGCGTCAGGAAACAGAAGGCCAGCCCGGCCGACAGGCAGACCAGCGGCGCCGGGCCACGAGTGCCGATCGGGTCGTCTGACTGCAGATCCAGCAGGAAACCGAACTGGCTGCCTGCCGGCCGCAGGCAGCGGACCGAGACTTCGGCGAGGCCATCGTCGCACAGCCTGGCCGTCGTAGCGACCCGGACCTGGCGCTTTTGCTCCGCCGCCAGCCCCACGGCTCCGCCGTCGTCGCTACCGGCCTCGATATCGGCCTGCTTGACTACCACGGCCGGCGACACCGGCCGGCCGGCCGGCAGTTCGCTGAACGCGGCTTGCGGATCATCGACCGGGGACGCGGTGTGGGCAATCTCGCCGGGCCAGTCGAGATGCCGCCCGTTCAGCTGCACCGCGAAGCGACTGGGCAACAGTTCCCTGAGGGCCAGCGCCGCACAGCTGCGATCGGCCAGTGCGACCTCGATGATGTCGGCCAGTTCCTCTCGACTGCCATCGGCATCGGCGGCCAGCTGCAGTTCGACGCCATCGGCGGCGGCCTTCAGTGTGCCGCTCAGGACCGAGCCTTCCATGCTGAAGCGGTTGTCGATATCGAGCGCGAGGCTACGCAGCGCCACGTCGCGCTCGCGCGCCTCGGCGGCGATTGCGGCAAGCCAGCAGCCCGCGAGGCCGGCCGTGAACCAGGCCAGTGGAAACGGCGCCAGGTCGGTGCCATTCAGCCATGGGCCTTCGTCACAGAGCAGGCGCCAGGCGTGGCTGCCACCGGCATCGACGATCGCTTCCTTCTGCATGCCGGCCAGCGCGCGCGCGCGGCAGCGCAGTCGTAACAGTCCGTCGGAGGCATCGCGAGAGTCAGGCAGTCCGCTGTCGGCCGGAATGCGCGCCGCAATCAGCGGCGCCGCGCCTGCCGGTTCAACCCCGGACATGGCCGGTGATGCGGATGCCCGCGCCGTCCAGCTTGTAGCGCTTGTTCAGGAAGATCAGGATCGAGGTCAGCCCCTCGGCCACGGCCGAGTTGTCGATCGGCCCGGCATGCCAGGCGCGCAGGCCGATGGCCTCGGCCAGTTCCACGACTGCTTGGCGCGCGTCCGGGTCGTTGCCGCAGACGAGCACGTCGCATTCTTCGTCGCTCAGCGAACCGGAACGCAGATGCTCGGCGGCCACGTTCTGAAAGGCCGAGACCACGCGCACGCCTTCACCCAGGAATTCCTGGGTCTGTTTCGCTGCCGAACCGCCCTCCGGGAGCTGCACCCGCATGACTTTCGGTGGCACCAGCGGCACGGTCGCGTCGACGAAGATCTTGCCCTGCACCTGATCGCGCACCGATTCCAGCGTCGGCAACTGGCTGGCATATGGGACGGTCATGATCACGATGTCTGCGGCCGCTGCGGCCTCCGGGTTGGCGGTGCCGCGCACCTCGGCTTCCGGTGCCGCCGCCTTGAGCTCGGCGGCGGCGCGCTCGCCCTTTTCGGCCTGCCGCGAACCGACGATCACCGGGTAGCCGGCCCTGGCCAGTTGCAGGGCCAGACCCCAGCCGAGGTCGCCCGTGCCACCGAGAACCGCGATCTTTGCCTTGCTGTTCGCCATCGCTGCTCCTTTCATGCGGCCGCGGCCGCTTCGGCCATGCGGCGAAATTCCTCGTCTGTCACCAGCCGCTCTTCGGCCGTGCCCAGTTCCTTAACCTGCGCCAGCAGCTCGGGATAGCGCGATTCCGGCACATCGATGCCCAGTTCTTCGCACTTGAGCTTGATGCTGACCAGGCCGCTCTTCTTGCCGAGCACGATCCGGCGCGGCGCGCCGACAAGATCGGCCGAGTAGGGCTCGATCGCTTCCGGGATATGGAACTGGTTGGCGACGGCCCCGCTCTCGCGGGTGAACAGGTTCTCGCCGACCACCGGCCGCCAGCCATCGACCTTGTAGCCGGCCGCGTCCTGCACCAGCTGGGAAACCTTGCGCGCTTTGCTCAGGTCGATCTCCACCGGGACCTTGTACAGGCACTGCAGCGCCAGCGCGACTTCGAGCAGGTCGGCGTTGCCGGCCCGCTCGCCGATGCCGTTGATCGTGCCCTGCACCCAGTCGGCGCCGCCGCGCACCGCGGCAATCGCGACCGCGGCGCCGAGGCCGAAGTCGTCGTGCCCGTGAAAATGCAGCGGCACCTGCGGCCCGATCCAGGCGCGCACTTGCCGGACCAGCAGTTCGGCGGCTTCCGGCGCACAGGCGCCGATCGTGTCCACGACGGCGATTTCGCTGGCGCCGGCTTCCAGCGCGGTCTCGTAGACGCTGCGCAGGAAGTCGAGGTCGCTGCGGCTGCTGTCGACGGCGAAGAACAGGACCTGCATCCCATTGCTCACGGCATGGGTCACGGCGTCGCGGACCTTGGCGATGACTTTCGACCGGTCGAAGCCGTAGGCTCGCATCTTGATGTCGCTGGTGGAGATTTCGATCAGCGTCTGACTGATCCCCAGCTCGAGCAGCGCGTCCAGGTCCGCCTGCACGGCGCGGGAGAAGCCCCAGATCTCGGCACTCAGGCCGGCGTCGAGTATGCGTTTCACGGCCTGAGAATCGGCGGCGGACACCCGCGGGAAGCCGGCCTCGATCCGGCCGATGCCGAGTTCCGATAATGCACAGGCGATCTGAAATTTCTCCTCCGGGTTGAACACCACACCGACAGCCTGCTCGCCGTCGCGCAGCGTGGTGTCGTAGAGCCGCACCGGCTTGCTGCGGTCGAAACCCCCGGCGACTTCCGGGCGGTCGTTAAGAAAACTGGTCCAGATCTTGTCTTCCATGAGTTTCTCCAGGCTTGCGTCAGGCCAGCGCGATCGGGCGGATCAGCGAGGCTTCGCCACCCTTGATCTTCAAGGGCAGCACCACGACGGTCGACAGGCTGCATTGGTCGGCCGCGAGCGGTTCGAGGTTCAGGCTCTTCATCACGTAGATGCCGTTCTCGATCAGCAGCACGCGGTGCGCGGCGAACAGATCGGGCACGCCGATCGACAGGTTGTCCGTGCCGACCAGCCGAGGCCGGCGCTCGGCCAGCCAGCGCACGGCCTCGACCGACAGTCCGGCCCACTTGTGCAGGTAGGCCTCGCCATCGGTCTCGAAATACCGCCCCCAGCCGGTGCGCACCAGGGCGCAGTCTCCGGCCTGCAGGGTCAGGTCCTGCTGTTCGGCCGCAGCCTCCAGATCGGCCACGGTGATCGAGTAACGCTCCGGCAGCGCCTCTTCGCCGCGCAGTCGCGGGATATCGAACAGCACGGCGCGCAGTACCAGCGGCGGTACCTTTTCCATCGCGTGCAATGGTTCCGGCAGGTCGACGAACCCGTGCCCGCGCTGGTAGGGGACGATGTCGATGCCCTGGACCTTGAGGTCCTGCGACATGTGGATCGGCGCATCGAAGTGGGTGCCCGCGTGCATCGAGGTCATCATGATGCCGATGCCGTGGGAAAAGCCGGGCTCGATCTTGCCGAGATCTTTCAGGACATGCTCGTGGTAGTCGAACAAATAGTACTGGTAGGGCGGGTCGAAGGGATGCACCGGCATGCCGTTCCAGTAACACTGGCCCAGGTCGTAGACCCGGGCGCTGGCGAGCAATTCGTGCAAGGGCCGGTCGCTCATGCGCAGCTGCTCATTCCACGGTGCCGCAGATGCTCAGGATGCACTGGATGTAGACCTTGATGATGTCCAGCATATCGCCGATGTGTACGGCTTCGCCCTGCAGGGTCGAGAAGCCGCCGCCGCCGGTGCGGATCCGGCCGGCCGAGCCGTAATTGACCGTCGGAATGCCGTAGCGATTCATGTGGGCGGCGTCGCTGTACCAGATCTCGCTGCCGATCTCCGGTGGCGTGCCGAGCTGTTGCGTGTGTGCCTCGACGATGGTCTGCACCAGTTCATGGTCTTCCGGTATCGACGTGCCCGGTGCGGATACGTAGCAGTCGACGGTCGCGCCCTCGAGGAACGCGTGCTCGCGAGCCAGTTCCCGGACCAGGCCGCGGACCTCGCGCAGCACCTCGATCGGCAGTTTGTCCGGCGGCGTGCGCACGTCGACGTAGATCGAGCAGGTGTCCGGCGTGCGCGCGCCGCGCCAGGGCCAGCCGCCCTCGATCGACGCGATATTGACCTTCGGCTGCGTACCGTGGAACGCATTGCGCTCCATGTAGCCGGGGATCCATTCGTTCAGTGCGTTCAGGAGCACAGTCGTGTTGCTGATCGCGTTCTTTTCGTGCTCCGACCAGGCGGTGTGGATCAGCATGCCGGGCACGGTGATCTTCAGCCAGGTGGTGCCACAATGCCGGGGAATCAGCATCATGTTGGTCGGCTCGCCGAGGATGCAGTAATCGGCGATCGCCCCGTGCGTGATCGCATACTTGGTGCCCGGCCCGTAGCCCTGGTACTGGCGGCCATCGAACTCGTTCACTGGAGCCTTTTCGATTTCACCGGCCACGCCGGCGATGACCACGTCGCCGCCCAGCCGGATGCCGGCTGCCCGAATGGCCTCGACGGCCACGGTGTAGGTCGCCAGGGCGCTCTTCATGTTGAAGGTGCCCATGCCATAGATCCACTCGTCATCGACGACCGTGCCCTCGCAGCGGTAGCCGAGTCCGCGGTGCGCCTGCTCCGGCCCGAAGGAGGTGTCCAGATGGCCGTTGAACATCAGCGTCTTGCCGCCGCCTTCGCCTTCGAGGATGCCGATCGCGTTGTAGCGGTCGTCGCCGATCGGCTGCAGCGTGGCGCGGAAGCCGGCGCCCTGCAGCACTTCGTGCAGGGCCCGTGCCATGTCGCCCTCGTAACCGGTCGGGCTCGGCACATTGACCAGTTGCACGACGAGATCGACCAGGCGCTCGCGGCTGATCTGGTCCACCGCGCGCCGCACCAGCTCCGGATTCACGGGATTCGGCATGGTTCTCGCTCCGCTCGTTCAGGCTGTTTCGTTGCCGACGATGAAGGTCGTCAGCGTGCCCAGTTCGGCAACCTCGGCGTCGACCCGGTCACCGGGCTTGAGCCACTTCGGCTCGGCCATCCCGGCCGCGACGCCCGGCGGGCTGCCGCTCGTGATGATATCGCCGGGTTCCAGCGTGGTGTTCGACCACCAGGATACCAGTTCGGCCGTCTTGTAATGCATCTGCGAGGTATTCGCATCCTGACGCAGCTCGCCGTTCACGCGCAACTGCATCTTGAGATTGTGCGGGTCGCTGATCTGGTCCACGGTCACCAGGTGCGGGCCAAAGGGGCAGGAACCGTCGAAGCTCTTGCCCAGCAGGATGACCTTGTTCGAGTGCTCGCGCGCCTGGATGTCACGCGCCGAAAGATCGTTGAAGATCGTGTAGCCGGCGACGTAGTCCATCGCCTCATCGACCGGCACGCGAAAGGCGCGCTTGCCGATGATGATGCCAATCTCGATCTCGTAGTCGAGCTGCCGGGTGAAATGCGGCACCGCGACCCGCGCGCCCGAAGGCACGACCGACGATGGCGCTTCCAGGAAGCCGGTCGGGTGTTCGAAGTGGAACTCGCCCCAGTTGTGCGATTGCCATTCGGGCTCCTTCCAGGTCGTCAGTTCTTCGAGGTGCGCATCGAAATT
>RFHQ01000160.1 GCA_003695765.1 Gammaproteobacteria bacterium | reverse complement strand
TGGCAACTCTGGTCCTGCTGCCGGCGATCATCGGCTGGTGGCGTCCCGGCATGCCGGCCGACTGACGGAGAGATATGGAGATGAATCGATACACCCTGCTGTCTCTGACACTGGCCGGGCTGCTGCTGCCGGGCCCGGTCCTTGCGGAAGAACCGTTGACCGATGCCGATGCCATCGTCGCCCGCGCCAACCTGGCCGCCTATTACGCCGGCGAGGACGGCCGTGCCGAGGCACGGATGATCATTCACGATGCCCAGGGGCGCGAACAGCGGCGGCAGTTCACGGTCCTGCGCCGCGATCACGCGGATGGCGGTGACCAGGACTTCCTCGTCGTGTTCAGCCGGCCGTCCGATGTGCGCGGCACCGTCTACCTCGTCAAGAAACACATGGACCGGGACGACGATCGCTGGCTGTACCTCCCCGGCCTCGACCTGGTCAAGCGCATCGCAGCCGGTGACAAGCGCACCAGCTTCGTCGGCTCGCATTTCTACTACGAAGATGTGTCCGGCCGGCGGCCGAGCGACGACGTCCACAGGCTGCTGGAAACGACGGACAGCCACTATCTGCTGGAACACCGGCCGAAGGATCCAGCCAGCGTCGAATTCACGAGTTATCGGACCTGGATCGACCGGCGGACCTTTCTGCCGATGAAAATCGAATACCGGAATGCCGCCGGCGAGGTCTACCGGCGGGTCGAGGTCGAGGCAGTCACCGACATCCAGGGGTACCCGACCGTGACCCGCAGCCGCATCAGCGATTTGGACAGCGGCGCTTATACGGACATGGAATTCCGCTTCATCGCCTACGACCTGGGGATCCCGGCCGAGGTGTTCAGCGAACGGTCGCTGCGCCATCCGCCGCGGAAATGGCTGGCCCGGCCGAAACCTTGACGGGTGACCGCCGGTGCGCCTGCTGCTCGCCACCTGCCTGCTGGCCCTGCTGCCGGCCGCGCCGCCGGCCCAGTCCGACGACTGGGGCGACGACTGGGACGGTGATGCCTGGGCGGAAGACCGCGGCGGGCTGGCCTGGAGCGGCTTCGCCGAGTCCGCCGGCGGCCTGCGCTTCGATCACGATGAAGCTGTCGGCCGGAGAACCTCGCTGGCCGATCTTCGCCTGCGGGTCGAAACCGACTGGCAGGCGGCCGGGCTCAGCCTCGCCGTCAAGGGCGACCTGCTCTACGACGGTTACGAACATCGCCCGGCCGCCGACTTCCGCGAACTGACCGTCTCCGGCTCGCCGGCTGGCTGGCTGGATTTCAAGGCCGGCCGCCAGGTCCTGACCTGGGGCACCGGCGACCTGCTGTTCCTGAACGACCTGTTCCCGAAGGATTGGGTCAGTTTCTTCGCCGGGCGCGAAGACGAGTATCTGAAGTATCCGCAAAACGCGCTGCGACTGACCAGCTACAACTCACTGCTCAACATCGACTTCGTCTGGACGCCCGTGTTCACGCCGGACCGCTACATCCGTGGCCGGCGCTTCTCGTTCTTCTCGCCGGCGGCGGGCGCGATCGTTGCACCGGATCCGCCGGCCGGCGCCCGCCGCCCGAGCCGGCAACTCGGCAACGGCGAATTCTCGCTACGCCTGTTCCGCACACTGCGCGGGGTCGAATACGCCGTCTACGCCCATCACGGCTATTTCAAGGGGCCCAGCGACTTTCGCGATCCGTCGCGGCCGGCCTTCGCGCCCCTGAGCAGCATCGGCGCGAGCCTGCGGCGGCCGCTGTTCGGTGGCCTCTGGAACCTGGAGACGGCCTGGTATTTCTCGCGGGACGATCGCGGCGGCGGGAATCCGGCATTGCCGAACGACCAGTGGCGTGTCCTGACCGGTTTCGAGCGCGAATGGGCGAAGAATTTCACAGTCGGCCTGCAGTACTACCTGGAATGGACGCAAGACCACGACCAGCTGCTGCGCAACTCGCCGACGCCGCAATACGAGCCGGACGAGTTCCGCCACCTGCTGACCAGCCGCTTGACCTGGCGGACCCTGCAGGACCGGCTGACCTGGTCATTATTCGCCTTCGTCTCGCCCAGCGACCGCGACTACTACCTGAGACCGGCCGTCAGCTATCGCCATAGCGACCATTGGACGCTGGCGGCGGGATTGAACCTGTTCGGCGGCGATGCGCCGCACACGTTTTTCGCGATGTTCGAAGACGCCAGCAATGCGTATCTGCGCGTCCGTTTCAACTACTGAACGGAGGGCTTCCCATGTCCAGAGAACACGCTGTCGAGGCCTGGGCCGGATTCCTCGTGCTGCTCTCGGTGGCGCTGCGCGAGTTCGTGCATCCGGGTTTCGCCTGGTTCACCGCCTTCGTCGGCTTCATGCTCTTGCAGCAGGCTTTCACCGGCTTCTGTCCGATGACCTACCTGCTGCGGAAACTGGGCGTCAAATCCGAGCGGGAACTGGCACTGGAGCAACGCTGAAGGCCCGCGGCTTCAGGCCGCGGCCGCCAGCGCCGTTGCGAGGTCGGCACGCAGATCCGCGGCCGCTTCGATGCCGACGGAGAGCCGGATCAGCTGCTCGCCGATCCCGAGCTCGGCCCGCTGTGCGGCATTCAGGTTCGAGTGGCTCATCGTCGCCGGATGTCCGGCCAGACTCTCGACACCACCGAGACTCTCGCCGACTGTGAATACGCGCAGCGCGTTCATGAAGCGGGCGACATCGCCATCGAGATCGAAGGCCAGCATGCCGCCGAAACCCTGCATCTGCCTGCGGGCCAGTGCGTGCTGCGGGTGATTCGTCAGCCCGGGGTAATAGACCCGGCTGACGCCGGCTTGCCTGCCCAGCCACTCGGCGAGTTCGCGGGCGTTGGCCTCGTGCCGTTCCATGCGCAGGGCCAGCGTCTTGACTCCGCGCAACACCAGGTAGGCATCGAAGGGGCCGGGAACCGACCCGACGGTCGTGCGCAGAGAGTGTAACCGCCGCGCCAGTTCGGCGTCGCGCAGGACGTTGATGCCGCCGATGACATCGGAATGGCCGCCGAGATACTTGGTCGTCGAATGCATGACGATGTCGGCACCGAGTTCCAGCGGGCGCTGCAGGCAGGGCGTCGCGAAGGTGTTGTCGACGGCCAGGAGCAGCCCGCGCTGCTGGGCGAGCGACGCCAGCGCCGCCAGGTCGAACAGCTTCAGCAGCGGATTGCTCGGCGTCTCCACCCAGATCAGCCGTGTCCGTGGCCCGATGGCCGCCGCCACGGCATCCAGATCGGTGAAATCGACGAAGCTGAATCGCAGCCCGGCGCTGCGGCTGCGCAACTCGCGGAACAGGCGCAGGCTGCCACCGTACAGGTCCCGCGGCGCGACGACATGGCTGCCGCTGTCCAGCAGCTCCAGCACCCCGGCCGTGGCAGCCATGCCGGAGGCATAGGCGATCCCGTGGTTGCCGGATTCCAGTTCCGCGACGCAGCGCTCCAGCGCTTCGCGGGTCGGATTGCGGGTACGCGAATAGTAATAGTCCTGGCGCTCGCCGAACGCGCGCTGCCGGTAAGTGCTGGCCGTCACGATCGGCGGCATCACGGCGCCGGTCGCCGGGTCCACGGGGTCGCCGCCATGGATGCAGCGGGTGGCGAAGGCGGTCTGCTTGCTGGTTTCGCTCATCGACTTAAGTCGCCTGCGGCACGAGCTGCCGCCGGGCTGTGGCACACTGTGGGCCGACGAGGCTATCACAGGAATGCAGTGAGACCGGCGGCGGACAACACGGTGGCGGACCTGCTCCGGGCCAGCACGATGCGCCTTAGGGGCGCCAGCGATTCGGCGCGCCTGGACGCCGAGCTGCTGCTGGCCCATGCGCTCGGCTGGCGGCGCGTGCGGCTCTACGGTGATGCCACGGCGGCGGTGCGACCCGAGATCGCCGCGCGTTTCCTGCGGCTGGTCGAGGAACGCCGCGCCGGGCGCCCCGTCGCGCAGTTGCTGGGCGAACGGGAGTTCTGGTCACTGTCCCTCAAGGTCACGCAGGACGTGCTGGTGCCCCGCCCGGAGACCGAGATGCTGGTCGAGTGCGCGCTGCGCCGGCTGCCGCCGGACGATCCCGGGCCGGTCCTCGATCTCGGTACCGGCAGCGGCGCCATCGCGCTGGCGCTGGCCAGCGAACGGCCCGTCGCCCGGATCGTCGCGACCGATTTCAGCGAAGCGGCGCTGAATGTCGCGCGTTACAACGCGGCCAGCCTCGGCTGCGGGCAGATCGATTTTCGCTTTGGCGACTGGTTCCGCGCGGCCGGCGACGAACGTTTCCGGCTGGTCGTCAGCAACCCGCCCTATCTGACCGACCAGGAATGGCTGCTGCGGCGCTATGAACTCGGCTACGAGCCGTCGCTGGCGCTGCGCGGCGGCCGCGACGGGCTGCTGGCGATCCGGCGCATCGTGGCCGAGGCGCCGGCGCAGCTGGCCGAGGGCGGCTGGCTTCTGATCGAGCACGGTTTCCGTCAAGGGCCGGCCGTGGCCCGGCTGTTCCAGGACGCCGGTTTCGAGCACATCGCCACCTATCGCGACCTCCCCGGCCGGCCGCGGGTGACCGAGGGCTGCTGGCCGGCCGACACTGCCTGAGGGACCGCGGTGAGCGAAGCGCAGGACCCCGGCCGCGTCCGCTACGCCCGCCACATCGCGCTGCCGCAGGTCGGTGAACGCGGGCAGCAACGGCTGGCGCATTCCAGCGCTCTGCTGATCGGCCTCGGCGGCCTCGGCGCGACGGCCGCGCTGTACCTCGGCAACGGGGGCCTCGGGCACCTCGTGATCAACGATTACGACCGTGTCGATGCCAGTAACCTGCCCAGGCAGATCCTCTACACGCCGAAAAACGTCGGCGAGTTCAAGACCCATGCCGCGGCCGAGAGCCTGCGTTACTGGAACCCGGACCTCCGGGTCTCGGTGCTGAACCGGCGGCTGGCCGATGACGAACTCGACGACGCGGTGCAGGCCTGCGACATCGTCCTGGATTGCAGTGACAATTTCCCGACCCGGCTGCGAATCAACGCGGCCTGTGCCCGCCATGCCACGCCGCTGGTCAGCGGCGCGGCGATCCGCTTCGAGGGCCAGCTCGCGCTGTTCGCCCACGACGGCGGTGGACCTTGCTACCAGTGCCTGTACACCGAGGCCGACGAGAATCTCGACGACTGCGCCGGGCAAGGCATCCTTGCGCCGGTGGCCGGCGCGATCGGCTGCATGATGGCGACGGAAGCGATCAAGCGGCTGCTCGGCCTGCCGAGCGAACTGCTGGGCCGCCTGTGGGTCTACGACGGCCTGGCCGGCAGCGCCCGCAGCATCGCGATCCGTCCGCGGCCCGACTGCCCCGTCTGCGGGCGCTGAGGCATCACGGCCGGCCGCTCGCGCGCAACCAGCGGGCCAGTGCCCGCAGCACCGCCTGCAGCCGCTCGCGGACCTGCCCGTCCCGCAGGCTGCCGTCATCGGTGAAGGCGGCGTGCGCTTGCGCCAGGCAGAATTGCTGCGGCAACACCACGACACCGAGCGTCACGAGCACCGGGCGCAGCGCCGCCAGTCCGCGCAGGCCACCGAAGCCGCCGGGCGAGGCCGACAGCAGGGCCGCCAGCTTGTCCTGGAAGGGCAGCGAACCTGGCTCGCGCGGCACCGGTCGCGAGACCCAGTCGATCGTGTTCTTCAGCAGCGGGCTGACGGAGCTGTTGTATTCCGGGGCTGCGATCAGCAGGCCGCGATGCGCCTTGAACAGCGCCCGCAGCTCTATTGCATTGTCCGGCACGCCCCGCGCGGCTTCGAGATCACCGTCATAGATCGGCAAGGGATAGTCGCGCAGTTCGATCAGCGTGCAGCCGATGCCCTCGGCCTCGAGCAGCGGCACGGCATTGGCCAGCAGGCGCCGGTTGTAGGATTCCTCGCGACTGCTGCCGGCGAAGGCCAGCACCTGCGGCGGCGCCATTCAGGCTGCCTCCTGCATGATCCTGCCGATGACCTCTTCGACCTCGGCCGCCACCGCTTCGAGCTCCGGCCGGTCCGACAGGAGCCCGAGCAGGGCCCGTGGGCTCAACGTGCCGATCTGCGTGCGGCCTGCCTGCTCGAAGACCGCGATCCGGCAGGGCAGGGCCATGCACAGGCTCATGTCCTCGTTCAGCACACGCTGCGCCTGCGCCGGGTTGCAGACCTCGAAGATCCGGCACTCGGCGGAGACCGGGTAACCCTTGCTCTGCAGCGTCTGCTTCAGGTCATAGACATGCAGCACGCCGAAACCATTGCGTTGCACCGCCGCCTGCAGGTCGGCGGCAGCCTGTTCGACCGGTTTGTTCGTCGTGATCAGCTGTTTCATCCCTTGCCTCCTGTCTCGCCTGGTCGCATTCAGGCGGCCTCGGCATCATAGCCGAGATTGGCGGCCAGCCAGCGCTCGACGGTCGCGACGCTCATGTCCTTGCGCCGTGCATAGTCTTCGACCTGGTCGCGCCCGATCTTGCCGACAGAGAAATAGCGCGCCTCCGGGTGGGCGAAATACCAGCCGCTGACCGAGGCCGCCGGCTGCATCGCATAGGCGTCGCTGAGGCGGATGCCGGCATGGCGTTCCACGTCCAGCAGCCGCCAGAGCA
>RFHQ01000025.1 GCA_003695765.1 Gammaproteobacteria bacterium | reverse complement strand
CGTGCTGTGGGTGCTGTGGATCAACGGCTCGCAGGAGACGCGCGAACTGGCAGCGGAGGCGGCGATCACCAAGGGCACGCTGACCGGCGTCCTGAAGACACTCGAGGCCCGTGAGTTCGTCCGCCGGCACACACCGCCAGCGGACCGCCGGCTGACGGTCGTCAGCCTGACGCCGAAGGGCCGGCGCCGCATGCAGCGGATCTTCCCGCGCTTCAATGCCGCGGAAGCGGAGATCACCGCCGCGCTGAACTCGCAGGAGCGCGAGCAGCTCACCGCCTGCCTGCGCCTGCTGCTGAGCCGGCTACGGCGGCTCGAACAGGCCGGCGGCTGACGATCAACCGATCGCTCGCAGGCGCTCCAGCAGTCGCTGCGGTTCGATCTCCCGCAGGCAGCGCAGGTGGCCGAGCGGGCACTCGCGCTGAAAGCAGGGGCTGCATTCCAGGCCAAGGTGGAAGATCTCGGCGCGCGGCGTCAGCGGCGGCGTGTACGCGGGGGAACTGGACCCGTAGATCGCGAGGACGCGCGCGCCGGCGGCGGCCGCGACGTGCATCAGCCCGGAGTCGTTGCTGACCACCGCCGCCGCCAGTGCCAGCAGGTCGACGGCGTCCTCCAGCCGCGTCTCGCCGCAGAGGTTCAGCGCGCCGCCGGCGCCGGCCTTGCGAATGGACTCGGCCAGCCCGCGTTCCGCGGCCGAGCCCAGCAGCCAGACCTGGCGGCCGTCGGCGAGCAAACCCTGCGCCAGCGCCGCGAAATGCGCCGCCGGCCAGCGCTTCGCCGGCCCGTAGGCCGCGCCAGGCAACAACGCGATGCTTCCCGGCCGAAGACCGTAGCGCTGGCGCAGGCGGTCCTGATTATCCGGATCGACCGCCAGCCGCGGCCGCGGCGCTTCCGGCAAAGCGCTTCCCGGCGGCAGGCCCAGCGCCAGGAAACGCTTGACGGTCTGGTCCAGGCGTTGCCGGTCCAGCGGCCGCAGATCGTTCAGCAGGCCGTAACGGAATTCGCTGCGAAAGCCGGTTCGCCGTGGCACGCCGGCGAAAAACGGCAGCAGCGCCGATTTCCAGGAGCGCGGCAGCACGATCGCCCGGGTGTACGCCCGAGCGCGCAAAGCCCGGCCGAGCCGCCAGCGCTTCGCGAGGCCCAGCTCGCCATGCGCGACATCCAGCGGCCAGGCCTCGGCGACTTCCGGCATGCGCGCGAGCACCGGCAGCGACCACGGCGGCGCGACGACATCGATGACGGCGCCGGCATGCCGCTGTTCGAGCAACCGGTACAGCGACTGGGCCATGACCATGTCGCCGATCCACGCCGGGCCGACGACCAGGATCCGTTCTTCACCGGGCACGGGCCGGCACGCTAGAGGGCATCGAGATAGCGGCGCACGCCTTCCTCGACATCGACGAAGGCAGCGCTGTAACCGGCCGCCCGCAGTTCCGTCAGGTCGGCCTCGGTGAAACTCTGGTAACTGCCGCGCAACTCGTCGGGAAACGGAACATAGCGGATCTTGCCGTGCCCGTGCCAGGCGATCACCGCGCGTGCGACCTCGTTGAAGGTCTGGCTGCGCCCCGTGCCGGCATTGAAGATCCCGGAGATGCCCGGCCGCTCCAGGAACCACAGGTTGAGCTTGACGATATCGTCGACGTAGACGAAATCCCGCCGCTGCTCGCCGTCCGCGTAACCATCGCTGCCCTCGAACAGCCGCAACTCGTCTCCCTGCAGCAACTGCTGGTGGAAGTGCCAGACCACGCTGGCCATGCTGCCCTTGTGCTGCTCGCGCGGCCCGTAGACATTGAAATAGCGCAGGCCGACGACCTGCGACGGCGGATCGGGCAGGTACTGGCGCACATAGTTGTCGAAGGCCAGCTTCGAAAACGCATACATGTTGATCGGATGCTCGCAATCCGGGTGCACGCGAAACTCCTGGCCGGCGCCATAGACCGACGCCGACGAGGCGTAGATGAACGGCGTGCCCTTGGCCAGGCACTGGCCCAGCAGGCGCTGGGAGAACTCGAAGTTGGTCTCCATCATGTAGCGGCCGTTCCATTCGGTCGTCGTACTGCAGGCTCCCTGGTGGAGTACGGCACGCGCAGTGCCGATCACATCTTCGCCGGCCCGCATGCGGCGCAGGGTCTCGTCGCGGTCTGCGTAGTCACGGATGCGGCAGTCGGCGAGGTTGAACATCTTCCGGCCGTCTTCGAAGTCCTCGACGATGCGGATATTGGTTTCGCCCTGCTCGTTCAGGGCCTTGACGAGATTCGAGCCGATGAAGCCGGCCGCCCCGGTCACGATGATCATGCCTGCCTGTCTCCAGCGCCGCCCGCTGCCAGCTCATTGTAGAGAGCAATGTAGGCGGCGGCCATGTTCGCCGGCGCAAAGTCCGCCGCATGCCGGCGATTGCTGGCGCCGATTCGCGCCCGCAAATCGGCATGCTGCGCCAGCCGGGTCAACGCGGCCGCCTGCGCCTCGAGATCATCGACGGCGCATAGAAAGCCGTTGTCCGGCTCGTCGACGATCTCCGGGATGCCGCCGACACGCGTCGCGACCACCGGCAGGCCGAAGGCCATCGCGTCCAGCAGGACCGAGCCCAGCCCCTCGTGCCGCGACGGGTAATAGAAGATGTCCAGCGCCGCCAGATAATCGCCGACCTCGTCGACGAAGCCGGTGAAATGGAGCCGGTCCAGACCGGCCGCCGCAGCTCGCAGGCGCGGCTCATCGGGACCGCTGCCGATCAGCAGGAAGACCAGCGGCGGCTGCGCATCGCCCAACCGCCGCGCAACCTCGATGATCTGCCGCTGACCCTTGTGCGCGTCCACGAGCGCGGCGACGTTGCCGACCAACAGGCCATCACCGGCACCGAGATAACGCCGCCGGATCGCAGCCGCTCGCTCCGGGTCCGCGGGGAATTCGCTGATGGCGTCCCGAATCAGCTGGACCGGCAGGCCGGGCACCAGCCGCTGCAGCGACTCGCCGATCGCCGCCGAGACCGCAACGCAGGCCGCGGCGTCGCGGTGGATGCGCCGATTCAGCCAGTGCTTTCGCGGGCCGTGCTGCACCCGCCGCGTAATCAGGTATGGCGTGCCGCGCAGGCGCCGGTTCAGCCAGGCGGCACGTGCCGAGCGGCCCTCGTGTACGTGCACGAGCCGGCTGTCCGCGAGCGCAGGCAGCACGGCGGCCAGGCTGGGACGGACCCGTCGCAGCGCCACGCCCGGCAAGGCGGCGAGCCGCTCCGCCAGCGCACCGCCACGACGGGCGACCACGGTCTGCCGCCAGCCCTGCGCCGCCAGCGCACGCACCAGCAGTTCGGTCTGCCGCTCGCCGCCACGGAATCCACCAGCCAGGTTCAGGTGCGTAATCTGCATGCCGGCCGCGGCCGCCGGGCTTCAGACGTCGGGAGCGGCCCCGGTCGCATCCTCCAGCAGGACGAAGCTGGCGCCACAGTAGGGGCACTTGGCCCGGCCGGTCTTTTCGATCGGCAGATAGACCCGCGGGTGAGAATTCCACAGCGTCATCGACGGCAGCGGACAGGACAGCGGCAGATCCTGCCGCCCGACCCGGTATTCGCGCTGCGCGTTCGCCGCGCCGTGCGCCCCGTTAGCTGTCACCTGCTCCGCTGACACCGCCTCGACTCCGCTCCGTCGCCCGCCGGGCTCGCAGTATAGCCACAGTGGCTCAGCCGAACACCTCCTGCCAGATGGCGAGGACCTGGTCGGGCCATTCGCCGAGCGCCTCGCGGGGCAGCAGCGCCGGCTGGCCGGCCAGCGACGCCCGATGCGCCAGGCCGCGGTATTCGCGATAGGCGTCGGCGAGTCGCCCGGCGCGCTCCGCCGTCAGCAGGGCATGGCGCGCGAGCCCTTCGAGCTGGCGGATGTTGTCGGAGTAGTCGATCAGGTCCGGGTAGCGCCGCGCGTCCCGCAGCACCAGGTACTGCACGATGAACTCGATGTCGGCGATCCCGCCGGGATCCTGCTTGATGTCGAAGCGCTCGGCGTCGCCCTGCGACAGCTCCCGCCGCATGCGTTCGCGCATTTCGACCACATCGTCGCGAAGCCGCTCGCGATGCACATAGTTCAGCAGCACCCGCCGCCGCAGGTCTTCGTAAGCCTGGCGGATCTCGGGCGGCCCGGCCACGGCGCGGCTGCGCAGCAGGGCCTGATGTTCCCAGGTCCAGGCGTCGTCTCGCTGATAGCGCTCGAAGGCGGCCAGAGACGAGACCAGCAGACCGGAACGGCCGCTGGGCCGCAGCCGCGTGTCCACCTCGTACATGCTGCCCGACGGGGTCGCCAGCGTCAGGATGCCGATGACCCGGCGCGTGAGCCGGCCGAAGAACACGGCGTTGTCCAAGGGCCTGGCACCATCGGTCTCGGCCCCCCGCGACGTGGAGTCGTGCACGAAGACGAGATCCAGGTCCGAGCCATAGCCCAGCTCCAGCCCGCCGAGTTTGCCGTAGCCGACGATGCCGAAACGCGCCGGCCGTCGCCGCCCCGCCTCTTCGCAGCGCGGCTGGCCATGCCGGGCGGCCAGCTCGGACCAGGCCATGCCCAGCGCGGCCTCGAGCACCAGTTCGGCGATATCGGTCAGCCGGTCGCTGACCTTCATCAGCGGCAGCGCGCCGCTCAGGTCGGCGACGGCGACGCGGAAGGTCGCAGCCTGCTGGAAGTTCACCAGCGCGTACAGGCGGCGCTCCGGGTCGTCGTCGCCGGCAGCCGCCAGGCGCTCGCGCAGTTCGGTCGCCAGTTCGTCGCGGGCCGGCGGCTCGGCAAAGATGCGCGCGTCCAGCAGTTCGTCGAGCAGCAGCGGATGCGCGGCGATCTGTTGCACGAGGAACTGGCTGAGCCCGCTGACTTCGACCAGCCGGTCGAGGGCGGCCGGGTTTTCGTTCAGCAGCGCGAAATAGGCCGAACGCCGGCCGATGGCCGCGATGATCTGCAGCAGGCCGTCCAGCGCCCGGGCCTGCGCCGGCCGCCCGGCGACCGCGCGCAGCAGCCGCGGCATCAGCCTGTCCAGTCGCTGGCGCCCGGCTTCGTCGAGCCGCTGGTAGACGCTGCTGTCTCGCAATGCCTGCAGGTTGGCAGCGGCGCCGTCCGGATCGTCCAGGCCGGCTTCGGCGAGCGCTGCGCGCAGCCGCGCCCGGTCACCATCGAGCCAGGCCTGCGCGAGCGGATCCACCGCCCGTTCGTCCCCGGCGTCGTCGCCGCGAAACACGATCTCCGCGAAGCGCCGGGCCACGGTGTCGCGCTGGCGTCCGAGCAGCCCCGCCGCTGCCTGCCAGTCCGCTTGCCCCAGCGCCAGCGCCAGGCGCCGGCGATTGCCGTCGTCCTGCGGCAAGTCGTGGGTCTGGCGGTCATCGATCGCCTGCAGGCAGTTCTCCGCCTGCCGCAGGCACCAGTAGGCCGCCATCAGCTCCTCCGCGACCTCGGCGCCGAGGCAGCGGTGGCGGACCAGCGCCTCCAGGGCCCGCGGCAGTTCGCGCTGGCGCAAGTCCGCGATCGTCCCGCCGCGCACCAGCTGCAGCGACTGCACGATGAACTCGACCTCGCGGATGCCGCCCCGCCCCAGCTTCAGGTTGTCCCGGTATTCCCGGCGGCGGCCCTCGGCTTCGATCAAAGCCTTCATGGCCCGCAGAGAGTCGAAGACCCCGTAGTCGAGGTAGCGCCGGTAGACGAAGGGCCGCAGGATCTGCTCCTCGAACTCGCGAGCCGACGGCCAGTCGTTGACGACCCGGGCCTTGATGTAGGCGTAGCGCTCCCAGTCGCGACCATGGGTCTGCAGATAGGCCTCCAGCGCCGGCAGGCTCACGGCCAGCGGGCCGCTGTCGCCGAACGGCCGCAGCCGGGTATCGACGCGGTAGACGAAGCCGTCGGCCGTGCGTTGCGCCAGCAGCCCGACCAGCCGCTGGCCCAGCGCGCGAAAATACTGCTCGTTGCTGACCCGGCGCGGGCCCGTGGTCTCGCCGCCTTCCGAATAGACGAAGACGAGGTCGACGTCCGACGAGAAATTCAGTTCGCAGCCACCCAGCTTGCCCATCGCGACCACCGCGAAACTGGCCGGGTCGCCGGCGCCGGTCAACGGCTGCCCGTGGATCTTCTGCAACTGCGCCTCTGCCCAGCGCAGCGCGCTGCCGATCGCGGCATCGGCGACCGCGGACAGCTCACGGACGGTCTCTGCCGGACTCGCGGCAGCATTCAGCTGCCGCCAGCCGATGCGCAGCAATTCCTGATGGCGCAGGCGGCGCAGCGCCGCGAGACAGTCCGCTTCCGGCAGATCGACGGCGATGCTTGCGTCGAACAGTCGCGCCGCCTCCCGCTCGCCCAGCGGCCGCGCCAGTCTCCCCGACGACAGCAGCGCGGGGAGGTGGTCCGGATAGCGCGCCGCAACCTCGGCCAGGTAGTTGCTGCAGGCGACGACCCGCGCGAGCGGGCCGGCGATCTCCGGCGATGCCAGGAGCTCGCCCAGCGGCCCGGCCCGCTGCCCGGCGAGCCACTGTTCGACCTGGTGCGCCAGGGCCGGGGGCAGTTCACTCGCTGCGGCATGCATCCGCCGATGGTAACCGGCGGCCGGGATGCTGTCTGCGCGAGCAGGCGTTGCCAACGCCAAAAAAGAAGCCCCGCGCGAGGCGGGGCTTCCCGGGCTTGCGACGCGTGGTCGGCTTACATCATGCCGCCCATGCCGCCCATGTCCGGCGCGGCCGGCGGTGCCTCTTCCTTGGGCTTCTCGCTGACCATCGCTTCGGTCGTGAGCAGCAGGCCCGCGACGGACGCTGCGTTCTGCAGCGCGGTGCGCGAGACTTTGGTCGGGTCGATGATGCCGAAGTCGACCAGGTCGCCGTACTCGCCGGTGGCCGCGTTGTAGCCGAAGTTGCCTTCGCCCTCACGCACCTTGTTGAGCACGACCGACCCGTCCTGGCCGGCATTGATGACGATCTGACGCAGCGGCTCTTCCAGCGCGCGGCGCAAAATGTTGATGCCGACGTTCTGATCGTCGTTGTCGCCGGTGAGCTTCTCCAGCGCAGGCAGGGTGCGCACGAAGGCGACGCCGCCGCCCGGCACCACGCCTTCCTCGACGGCCGCGCGGGTCGCATGCAGCGCGTCCTCGACGCGGGCCTTCTTCTCCTTCATCTCGACCTCGGTCGCCGCGCCGACCTTGATCACGGCGACACCGCCCGACAGCTTGGCGACACGCTCCTGCAGCTTCTCGCGGTCGTAGTCCGACGTGGACTCCTCGATCTCGCGCTGAATCTGCTCGACGCGGGCCTTGATCTGGTCCGGCTTGCCGGCGCCGTCGATGATCGTCGTGTTCTCCTTCGTGATCTGGACCTTCTTGGCCTCACCGAGATCTTCCAGCGTGGCCTTCTCCAGGCTCAGGCCCAGCTCCTCGGAGATCACCTGGCCACCGGTCAGGATCGCGATGTCCTGCAGCATGGCCTTCCGCCGGTCGCCGAAGCCGGGCGCCTTGACGGCGGCGACCTTGACGATGCCGCGGATGTTGTTCACCACCAGCGTGGCCAGCGCCTCGCCCTCGACGTCTTCCGCGATGATCAGCAGCTGCCGGTTCGACTTCGCGACCGACTCGAGC
Source organism: Gammaproteobacteria bacterium (assembly GCA_003695765.1). Classification (GTDB taxonomy): domain Bacteria; phylum Pseudomonadota; class Gammaproteobacteria; order Steroidobacterales; genus J054. Next base: position 15,938 of record RFHQ01000025.1, on the reverse strand, counting down.
AGCGGCAGCAGTTCGCGGATATTCGAGATCTTCTTGTCGTGCAGGAGAATCAGCGGATTCTCCAGCTCGACGCTCTGGCTCTCGGCCGAGTTGATGAAGTACGGCGACAGGTAGCCGCGGTCGAACTGCATGCCCTCGACGACCTCGAGCTCGTTCTCGAGACCGGAGCCTTCCTCGACCGTGATCACGCCCTGCTTGCCGACCTTCTCCATGGCCTCGGCGATGATCTCGCCGATCGCGGTGTCGGAATTGGCCGAGATCGTGCCGACCTGAGCGATGGCCTTGCTGTCCTCGCAGGGCTTGGACAGCTGCTCCAGGGCTTCGACCACCTTGGTCGCGCCCTTGTCGATGCCGCGCTTCAGGTCCATCGGGTTCATGCCGGCGGCCACCGCCTTCAGGCCCTCGCGCAGGATCGACTGCGCCAGCACCGTCGCCGTGGTCGTGCCGTCGCCGGCCACGTCCGAGGTCTGGGACGCGACTTCCTTGACCATCTGCGCGCCCATGTTCTCGAACTTGTCTTCCAGCTCGATTTCCTTCGCGACCGATACGCCGTCCTTGGTCACGGTCGGCGCGCCGAAGCTCTTGTCGAGCACGACGTTCCGGCCCTTCGGGCCCAGCGTGACCTTCACGGCGTTCGCCAGGATGTTGACACCGGCAACCATGCGATGCCGCGCATCGTCACCGAATCTCACTTCTTTCGCAGCCATTGTTTCGTTCCTCTCGGTTCTTTCCCTGTGCTCGACCGGGACCTCAGTCCTCGATCACGGCCATGACGTCGTCTTCTTTCATGACCAGCAATTCTTCACCATCGACCTTGACCTCGGTGCCGCTGTACTTGCCGAACAGCACCTTGTCTCCAGCCTTCAGATCCAGCGCGCGGACCTCGCCGTTCTCCAGGACCCGGCCATTGCCTACCGCGATGACCTCGCCCTTGATCGGCTTTTCGGCGGCGCTGTCCGGGATGACGATGCCCCCGGGCGAAGTGCGCTCCTCTTCCATGCGCCGGATGATCACGCGATCATGAAGCGGACGGATTTTCATTTTCTAACCTCCTGAAAATATGGGGCTTTTCGCCCGAACACAGCCGGTCTCTGTTAGCACTCGACCGAAATGAGTGCTAATAATAGCGACGGCCGAGGCGATTTCAAGAGCCGCGCCGCAGCAGCCGCAGCGTGCGGCCCGTCAATGACAGTGCCGGGCCCCGCGGCTATGCTTCAGCGCTGCCGATCGGAGCCCCCCGGACCCGCCGATGAGCGCTGAAAACCTGCTGGTGCTCTGCACCTGTCCCGACGAAAGCTGCGCCGCGGCCCTCACCACGGGCCTGCTCGAGGAACGCCTGGCCGCCTGTGTCAACCGGCTGCCCGGCCTGCGCTCGGCCTACCGCTGGCGGGGGCATATCGAGCGGGACGACGAGGTCCTGCTGCTGATCAAGACCCGGGCGGCGCTGTTCCGGGAACTGGAGGCCACGATCCGGCGTCTGCATCCCTACGAGACGCCGGAAATCATCGCGCTGCCGATCGTCGCCGGCGCAGCCGATTACCTGGACTGGATCGCCACGGAGACCGGAAGCGATTGATGCGCCTGCTGTGCCTGTCCCTGCTCGGACTCGCGGCCCTGGCAAGCCAGGCCGCCGAGGACATCCTCAAGCCGGAGGAAGCCTTCCGGTACGAGCTGCGGGCGATGCCGGACGCCGTGGAAGTGCGCTGGCGGATCGCGCCGGGCCATTACCTCTACAAGCAGCGGATGGGCTACCGCAGCCTGAGCGAGGGCCTGGTGCTCGGCGACGCGGAACTGCCGCCGGGCAAGCCCTATGAGGACGAGTTCTTCGGGCACATGGAGATCTACCGCGGCGAGGTCGTCGCGAGGCTGCCGATCGTCGCGCGCGCGGACGGCCTGAAAACGGCCGAGCTCGAACTGCGCTCGCAGGGCTGCGCCGACATCGGCCTCTGCTACCCGCCGCAGAAATGGACGGGCACGATCAGCTTCGACCAGGGCGGCGGCGCGCTGGCGCGGCTGCTCGGCGGCGCCGGCCGCGCCGCGGCCGACGAGCCACTGCCCCCGGAACAGGCCTTTCGGCCCCGGGCCAGGCTGCTCGATCCCTTCCGCCTGGCGATCGACTGGGAGATCGAGCCGGGCTATTACCTCTACCGGGACAGCCTCGCGCTGCGGCGGATCACGGGGCCCGCGGAGACCGGCCGGCCGAAGCTGCCGGCCGGCACCCCGAAACAGGACGAGCACTTCGGCGAGACCGAGGTCTACTACGATGCGGCCCATATCGAAGTGCCGCTGAGCCGCGCCACGCCGGCGCCCGGACTGCTGGAGCTGGAACTCGCCTGGCAGGGCTGCAAGGAAGACAGCATCTGCTACCCGCCGCAGCTGACGCGGCTGGCAGTCGACCTGCCGCCGGCCAGCGCAGGCGATGCGCCGGCCGCGCCGATCAGCGAGCAGGACCGCCTGTCGCGACTGATCGTCGGCGGGAACCTGGCACTGGTGATCGCTACCTTCACGGGGCTCGGCCTGTTGCTGGCCTTCACGCCCTGCGTGCTGCCGATGGTGCCGATCCTGTCGGGCATCATCGCCGGCCAGGGCGAGGACGTGACCACCGGCCGCGCCTTCGCGCTGTCCCTGACCTATGTGCTGGGCATGGCCGTGACCTACACGCTGGCCGGTGCGGCCTTCGCCGCCGCCGGTGGCCAGCTGCAGGCGGCGTTGCAGAAACCGTGGATCATCATCACCGTCGCCGGGCTCTTCGTCGCGCTGGCGGCATCGATGTTCGGCGCCTTCGAACTGCAGATGCCGGCGGCGATCCAGAGCCGCCTCAGCGGCCTGGGCGACCGACAGCGCAGCGGGACCTTCATTGGCACCGCCATCCTCGGCGCCCTGTCGGCGCTGGTGGTGACGACCTGCGTGGCGCCGCCGCTGGTCGCCTCGCTCACCGTCATCGCCAGGGCCGGCGATGTGCTGCGCGGTGCGCTGTCGCTGTTCGCGATGAGTCTCGGCATGGGCATTCCGCTGCTGGTCGTGGGCACCTCCGCCGGCCGGCTGCTGCCGAAGGCCGGGCCCTGGATGACCAAGGTCAAGGGCGCCTTCGGTTTCCTGATGCTGGGCCTCGCGATCTGGATGCTCGAGCGGCTCCTGCCGGCGCCGTTGACCCTGGCGCTGTACGGCGCGCTGGTTTTCGTCGCCGGCGTGTTTCTCGGCGCCTTCAACACCCTGGCGGCGAACTCGCCGGTCGCGGCCCGCCTCGGCAAGGGCTTCGGCCTTCTCGCGGTGCTGTATGGCGCCGTGCTGCTGATCGGCGCGCTCGGCGGTGCCCGCGATCCGCTGCAGCCGCTGCAGTTCGCGCTGCGCGCTGGCGACGGCGATCAACACGAACTGCGCTTCGAACGCATCAAGACGGTCGCGGACCTCGACGCCGTCCTGCTCGCCGCGAGCAGCGCCGGCCGGCCGGTCATGCTCGACTTCTACGCCGACTGGTGCGTTTCCTGCAAGGAAATGGAGCGCTACACCTTTACCGACCCGGGCGTCCAGGCCGCGCTCGGCGATGCGCTGCTGCTGCAGGCCGATGTGAGCGCGAACGACGCGGCCGACCAGGCCCTGCTGCAACGCTTCGGGATCTTCGGCCCGCCGACGATCCTGTTCTTCGATGCCTCCGGCCGCGAGCGCGAGGCCTACCGGGTCGTCGGCTACATGCCGGCCGATGAATTCGCGCGCCACGCCGGCGCGGCCCTGCACGGCGCCTGATGTCACCGGCCCTGCTGCGCATCGTCCGGCTCGGGGCTTTCGGCCTGGTATTCGCGCTGGCCGGTTTCTGGGCCGGACAGCGCTGGCTCGACGCGCGCCAGCCTCCACCGGCGATGGCGCCAAGTGCCTCGACCGCGCTGGTCGACCGCTTGCCCGACATCCGCCTGCCCGACCTCGACGGACGGCCGCGTTCGCTGGACGAATGGGCCGGACGCACGCTGCTGCTGAATTTCTGGGCGACGTGGTGCGCGCCCTGCCGGGAAGAAATGCCCTTGCTGCAGCGGCTCCACGAGGAACGCAGCGAGCGCGGAATGGCCGTCGTCGGCATCGCCGTGGACCGGCTACCGGCCGTGCGCCGCTATATCGCCGAGAGCGGCATCGCTTACCCGCAACTGGTCGGCGAAGAAGACGCGATGGCCGCAGCCGAGGCCTTTGGGCCGCCGTTCGTCGGCCTGCCGTTCACGGTCTTCGTCGGCCCCGGCGGCGAGGTGCTGGGACTGCGCCGCGGCGCAATCGATCGCGACGAACTGGCGGCGATCGTCCGCGCCCTGGACGCCTATGCGGGCGGCAGCGCCGGCCTGGCCGAGACCCGGGCGGCGCTGGCCGATTGAGAGATCGCCGAGCGGCGCCGAATTGCCTTTATTTTGCACCGAAATCCGCTAAACTTGCGCGCATCTCCGCTGGATCGATCCCCTTGCCTCGATGGCGCAGATGCTCCTGCTGAACGGGCCGAACCTGAACCTGCTGGGAACGCGGGAACCCGGCATCTACGGCCGGATCACGCTGGCCCAGATCGAGGCCGAGCTCAGCCGGGCCGCGGCCGATCTGGGCCACCAGCTCGACACTTTCCAGAGCAACGCCGAGGCCGAACTGGTCGAAAAAGTGCAGCAAGCGGCCGGGCACTGCGATTTCCTGCTGATCAACCCGGGCGCATTCACGCATACCAGCGTCGCGCTGCGTGACGCGATCCTCGGTGTCGGCCTGCCCTTCATCGAGATCCACATCAGCAACATCCACGCCCGCGAGGAATTTCGCCGGCATTCGTATTTTTCCGATATCGCCGAGGGCGTCATCGCCGGCCTCGGCCCGCAGGGCTACCTGCTGGCCCTGCAGGCCGCCGACCGCCTCCTCGAGGACCGCCAGCCCTGAGCCGCGAAGGAGCCGCCATGGACATCCGCAAGGTCAAGAAGCTGATCGAACTGCTGGAAGAGTCGGGGATCGCGGAGATCGAGATCACCGAGGGCGAGGAAGCGGTGCGGATCAGCCGCTACCCGACCAGCGCTGCGGTGGCGACCGTGGCACCGGCCGTCGCGGCGGGACCGCCGGCGCCGCCGGCGGCCGTCGCGGCGGCACCGGCCGCGCCGCCGCCGGCTGCGGCGACCGAACTGCCGGAAGCCCCGCCACGCGGCCACGAGATCGTTGCGCCGATGGTCGGCACCTTCTACGCGGCCCCGTCGCCGGACGCCCAGCCCTTCGTCAAGGTCGGCGACGAGGTTCAGGTCGGCGACGTGCTGTGCATCATCGAGGCCATGAAGATGATGAACCAGATCGAGTCGGACGTGGCCGGCCGCGTGGTCTCGATCGAGGCCGAAAACGGCCAGCCGGTCGAGTTCGGCCAGGTCCTGTTCGTGATCGCCTGACCGGCGCGCCGGCGTGCTAGACAAGGTCGTCATCGCGAACCGCGGGGAGATTGCGCTGCGCATCCTGCGCGCCTGCCGGGAACTCGGCATCAAGACCGTGGCCGTGCATTCGTCCGCGGACGAGAATCTCAAGCATGTGCTGATGGCCGACGAGACGGTCTGCATCGGCCCGCCGCCATCGACCGAGAGCTATCTGAACATGTTTGCGATCCTGTCCGCGGCCGAGGTCACGGACGCCGTGGCGATCCACCCGGGCTACGGCTTTCTGTCGGAGAATGCGGACTTCGCGGAGCGGGTCACCGACTCCGGCTTCCTGTTCATCGGGCCGCCGGCCGACGTGATCCGCCTGATGGGCGACAAGGTCTCGGCGATCCGGGCGATGAAAGCCGCCGGTGTCCCCTGCGTGCCCGGCTCCGACGGCCCGCTGGGCGACGACATCGGCGACAACCTGCAGCTGGCCCGCGACATCGGCTACCCGGTGATCATCAAGGCGGCCGGCGGCGGCGGCGGGCGCGGCATGCGGGTGGTCCACAGCGAACCGGCGCTGGCCAACGCGATCCAGACGACACGGGCAGAGGCGCGGGCCGCCTTCGGCAACGACATGCTCTATATGGAGAAGTTCCTGGAACGCCCGCGCCACATCGAGTTCCAGGTGCTGGCCGACAGCCACGGCAATGCCGTGCACCTGTTCGAGCGCGACTGCTCGATGCAGCGGCGCCACCAGAAAGTGCTGGAAGAGGCGCCGGCACCGGGCATCAGCGAAGAACAGCGCCAGCGGATGGGCGAGCGCTGCGTACAGGCCTGCCTGGAACTCGGTTACGTCAATGCCGGCACCTTCGAATTCCTCTACCAGGACGGCGAGTTCTATTTCATCGAGATGAATACGCGAATCCAGGTGGAGCATCCGGTGACCGAGATGATCACCGGTGTCGATCTGGTGCGCGAGCAGCTACGCATCGCAGCCGGGGAGCGCCTGCGCTTGCGCCAGGAAGACCTGCTGCCACGGGGGCACGCGATCGAGTGCCGCATCAATGCCGAGGATCCGAAGAGCTTCGTGCCCTCGCCCGGCCGCGTCGAGCTCTGGCATGCGCCCGGCGGCCCCGGCATCCGCGTCGACACGCATCTGTACAGCGGGTACACGGTGCCACCGTATTACGATTCCATGATCGGCAAGGTGATCGCCTGGGGCGACGACCGGCACTCGGCGATCGAGCGCATGCGCATCGCGCTCAGCGAAATGGTGATCGAGGGCATCAAGACGAACATCCCGCTGCACCAGGAGATCTGCCAGCTCGGAGCCTTCCGCGCCGGCGGGACCGATATTCACTACCTGGAAAAACGCCTGGGACTCTGAACCGCCGCAAGCGGTTGGCCGCGATGCACTGGCTGCAACTCGAAGTCCAGGTCGGCAGCGCCGACGCCGAAGCCTTGGGCGAAGCATTGCAGGCCATGGGCGCGCTGTCGGTCGACTATCTCGCCGCCGGCGACCGCAGCGTGCTGGAGCCGGCGCCGGGCGAGACCCCGCTGTGGCCGGAACTGCGCCTGCGGGCGCTGTTCGACCCCGCCCGCGTCGCCGAGGACGAGCTCAGGCTCGCCGTCGCGGCCACGCTGGGCGCCGGCCGGCAAGCAGACTTGCAGTTCCGCAGGATCGAGGAACGCGATTGGCTCGGCGCTTTCCGGGCCAGCCTGCAGCCGCTGCGGGTCGGCGAGGGGCTGTGGATCTGTCCGTCCGGCACCCGCTGCCCGGAAGCCGGCGGCATCGCGCTGCGGCTGGACCCCGGCCTGGCCTTCGGCAGCGGCGAACATCCGACGACGGCGATGTGCCTCGAATGGCTGGCCGAGGGACCAACGCCGGGCCGCATGCTCGACTACGGCTGCGGTTCCGGCATCCTGGCACTGGCCGCCGCGGCGCTCGGCGCCGTCGAGGTCGTGGCCGTCGACCGTGATCCCCAGGCGCTGGCCGCCACCACCGCCAATGCCGGGGCCAACGACATCGACTGCATCCGCGCCTGCCGGCCCGAGGCGCTGCCCGGCGCATTGCGCTTCGACACCGTGGTCGCGAATATCCTCAGCGATGCGCTGATCGAACTCGCCCCGTTGCTCTGCGGCCGGCTGGCGCCAGGCGGCCGGCTGGCCCTCAGTGGGGTGCTGGCGAGCCAGGCCGAGGCCCTGCGGGCCGCCTATGCGCCGTGGATCGAGCTTTCGGAACGCCGGCAGCGAAATGACTGGATACTCCTGGCGGGGTTCATGAGAGACTGAGGGCCGATGTTCACACGCTGCCCGCAATGTGCCCGCGTGTTCGCCGTCTCCGCGCAGCAATTGCGCAGCGCGCAGGGCGACGTGCGCTGTGGCAACTGCGCGACGGTATTCAATGCGGTCGAGGCCCTGACCGACGAGCCCCCGTCGCCGCCGGACCAGGTGCCGGCCGGCGCTGCCGCTGTGCCCCCCCCGACCGCTGGCGACGCTGACGACCCGCTGGAGTTCGACGCGCCGGAGCAGACCTGGTCGAATTTCTTCATCGAGGCCGGCCCGACCGCGGAAGACGGCGACCTGCCGCTGGAAGGCGATCTGGAGACCATCACCGCGAACCCCGACGAGTGGCGGGCCATGCTCGCGGAGATCGACGGTTCGCTGCCCTGGCGCCGCACGGGCGACGCGGCGGCCGGCCGGCGGGCGAACGGTGACAAAGACGAGCCGCGCGTGGCCGGCGACGACGCCGGCAACGCGGCACCGGCGGTCGCGGACCAGGACGCCGACGACGCGCCGGCCGACGACGCCGTGGCCATGGCCGACGACGACGCCTGGGCACCGGCCCCATCCGGCTGGGCGCCGAACGGCGAAGCGCCGCGGCCGGCGGGCCGGGCCACTGACGATCTGGTGGAAACGGCATCGCCTGCCGGCGCGGCCGGAGCGGGCGAGTGCCTGCCACCTGGCAGCGCCGCCGACGGTGCCACGATCGAGCTGGACGACCTGCCACCGGCCTGGGCCGCGCCGCCCGCGGCAGCCCGCTCCCCGGCCCGCCGGGCCGGCTGGTTGCTCGGCTGCGCCGCGTTGGCCTTGCTGGCGGCAGCTCAGTGGCTGCACCTGCAGCGCGACGCCCTGGCCGCGGATCCGCGCTGGGGGGACTGGTTGCGCGCCGTGTACGCGGCGCTGGATCAGCCGCTTTACCCGGCCTGGCCGTTGTCGGCCTATACGCTGCGGCGCGCCGAGGCGATCGCCGGCAGTTCGGCCAGCGACGCGCTGGACATACACGCGGTCATCGAGATCGGCGGCTCCCAGCCGGTCGGGCTGCCGCTGGTCAGCGTCACGCTGCGCGACCAGTGGGGCAACCCGGTCGGCCGCGGCATCTTCCGCCCGGCTCAGTACCTGCGCAGGGCATTGCCACCGATCGTCGCGCCGGGCACCCGCATCCCGGTGGACCTCAGCCTCGTCGATCCGGGCGAAGAGGCCCGGGGTTACGTCGTCGACGTTTGCCTGCCGTCGCGGCGCGCGGGGCTGCGCTGCAAGCTCGGCGTCGATCCGTTCGCGCGATGAGCAGCGGCTTGCGCATCGGCCGGTTAGCGCTGCCCGGGCGCGTCCTGCTGGCGCCGATGGCCGGCATCAGCGACGCGCCGTTCCGGCGCCTGTGCCGGGTCCAGGGCGCCGCGCTCGCGGCCACCGAAATGGCCAGCAGCGATCGGTCCCTTTGGGGCAGTCGCAAATCCCGCCTGCGCCTGCGCCTCGACGACGAACCCTGGCCGCGCGTCGTGCAACTCGCCGGCAGCGAGCCCGCGCAGCTCGCCCGGGCGGCGCAGCTGGCGGTCGAACTGGGCGCAGACATCATCGACATCAACATGGGTTGCCCGGCGAAGAAGGTCTGCCGGCGCGCCGCGGGTTCGGCGCTGCTGCGCGAGCCGCGCCTGGTGCAACGAATCCTGCAGGCCGTCGTGGCCGCGGTGGATGTGCCGGTGACGCTGAAGATGCGCACCGGCTGGAGCCCCGCCGAGCGCAACGGCCCGCAGATCGCGCGCATCGCCGAGGACTGCGGCGTGCAGGCGCTGGCCGTGCACGGACGCACGCGCGCCTGCGCATTTCGCGGCCACGCCGAATACGCGACGATCCACGCGATCAAGTCGGCGGTCCGCATTCCGGTCATTGCGAACGGTGACATCAACAGTCCTGCGAAAGCAATTGATGCGCTGGAGCAAACGGGCGCGGATGCGGTGATGATCGGCCGCGCCGCGCGCGGACAACCATGGTTGTTCGCGCAAGTGCAGGGTGTGCTCGAAACCGGTCGCGCGCCACCGCTTCCCTCGCCGGCAGCCGTCCGTGATATGATTCGCGTCCACCTCGATGCCATCTACCGCTGGTACGGAGCGGCAAGCGGCGTCCGGGTGGCAAGAAAGCATCTCGCCTGGTATTCCGAGCAGCTCGCGCTGCCAGCGGAGATTCGCCAAAGAGCGGTGCGCACTGAAACCGCCGGCGAACAGATGCAACTGGTCGAAAGCTGTTTTGCCCGCCGCAGTAATGGGGAGGACTCGGCGACGGCTGCGATCCTCCCCCGGTATTGGCAAAGTGGCGCAGACGACAACCAGCAAAAGAACCAATACGCGCAAGAAACATTCCAGAACGTCGGTGAACCTGACCAGCGTCCGCAAGCGGCCGTTGCGGGACTTCACCGAAGAGGCGATCAGGCATTACTTCCGGGATCTGAACGGCCACAAGCCCGGTGATCTCTATGAACTGGTGCTCGGTGAGATCGAGCCACCGCTGTTTGCCGCCGTGCTCGATTACACGCAGGGCAACCAGACGCGCGCGGCGGAGATCCTCGGCATCAACCGCACGACCCTGCGCAAGAAGCTCAGGCAGTACGAGCTGCTGAACTGAGCGGGCGGGCGGCGGCGCGATGGCCAGCATTTCCAGGGCGCTGATCAGCGTCTCCGACAAGGCCGGCATCGTCGAGCTGGCCAGCGGCCTGGCCTCGCGCGGCATCGAACTGATCTCCACCGGCGGCACGGCTGCCGCTTTGCGACAGGCCGGGCTGGACGTGACCGAGGTCAGCCAGATCACCGGCTTCCCGGAAATCATGGACGGGCGCGTCAAGACGCTGCACCCGAAGATCCACGGCGGACTGCTCGGCCGCCGCGGCCGGGACGATGCGGTCATGGCCGAGCAAGGCATTGCCGCCATCGACCTGCTGGTCGTCAACCTGTATCCGTTCGAGGAGACGATCGCGCAGCCCGGCTGCACCCGCGAGGCGGCGATCGAGAACATCGACATCGGCGGGCCGGCGATGCTGCGGGCCGCAGCCAAGAACCATGCCGATGTCGCCGTGGTCGTCGATCCGGCGGACTATGGCCCGCTGCTCGAGGAACTGGCGCGCAGTGGCGGGGTCGGCGCGGCGACGCGCCGGCGGCTCGCCGCCAAGGCCTTCGCGCACACAGCCAGCTACGACGCGGCGATCTGGCATTACCTGAACGAACAGGAGCCCGGCGAGGACTTCCCGAGCCGGCTGCCGCTTGGCCTGCGGCGCATCGAGCCGCTGCGCTACGGCGAGAACCCGCACCAGCGCGCCGCGCTCTATGCGCTGCCCGGCCACGCGCCGGCTTCGCTGATCGGCGCGCGGCAGCGTCAGGGCAAGGCCCTCTCTTACAACAACCTCGCCGATGCCGATGCGGCGCTGGAGTGCGTCAAGGCGCTGAGCGGCACCGCCTGCGTGATCGTCAAGCATGCGAACCCTTGCGGCGTCGGCCTGGGCGCAACGGCAGCCGAAGCCTATGAGCGCGCCTACGCGACCGACCCGACTTCGGCCTTCGGTGGGATCATCGCCTTCAACTGCGAAGTCGACGCCGGGCTCGCGGGCCACATCATCGAGCGGCAGTTCGTCGAAGTCATGGTGGCGCCGGCATTCAGCGACGACGCCCTGGCCGCGCTGGCGGCCAAACCGAACCTGCGCGTGCTGGAGACCGGGCCACTGTCGCCGACGCCCCCCGGCTGGCGCCTGCAGCAGATCGAGGGCGGCCTGCTGGTGCAGGACAAGGACGTCGCGCGGCTGGCGCCCGAGCAGCTCAAGGTCGTGAGCCGGCGGCAACCGACCGAGGCCGAGCTCGCCGATGCGCTGCTGGCCTGGGAGGTCGTGCGCTTCGTGAAATCCAATGCCATCGTCTATTGCGGCGGCGGCGCGACCCTGGGCATCGGTGCCGGCCAGATGAGCCGGGTGGTCAGCGCGCGGATCGCCGCGATGAAGGCCGCCGAGGCCGGCCTGGACCTGCGCGGCGCGGCCATGGCCTCCGATGCCTTCTTTCCGTTTCGCGATGGCATCGATGCGGCGGCCGAGCACGGCATCGCCGTCGTGATCCAGCCCGGCGGATCGAAACGCGACGCGGAGGTGATCCAGGCGGCGGACGAACACGGCATGGCGATGCTGTTCACCGGCATGCGGCATTTCCGGCATTGAGGGCACAGTCATGAAAGTGTTGGTCGTCGGTGGCGGCGGGCGCGAACACGCGCTGGCCTGGAAACTCGCGCAATCGCCGCGAGTCGACGAAGTCCTGGTCGCCCCGGGCAACGCCGGCACGGCGCTGGAGCCGGGCGTTCGCAACCTGCCGGTGGCAGCCGAGAACCTGGACGGGCTGCTCGAGGCGGCCCGACGGGAGGGCGTGGAGCTGACCGTGGTCGGCCCGGAGGCTCCGCTGGTCGCCGGCATCGTCGACCGGTTCGAGGCCGCCGGCCTGCGCTGTTACGGGCCCAGTGCCGCGGCCGCGCGGCTGGAGGGCTCCAAGGCCTTCACCAAGGACTTCCTCGCCCGCCACGGAATTCCGGCCGCCGCGTCGCGGACCTTCAGCGAACTGTCCGCGGCCCTGGACTGGCTAGAGCAATGCGACATACCCGTCGTCGTCAAGGCCGACGGCCTGGCCGCCGGCAAGGGCGTCATCGTCGCGCAGTCCCGCAACGAGGCCGAGTCTGCAGTCCGCAGCATGCTCGAAGGCGGCGCCTTCGGCGAGGCCGGCCGGCGGGTCGTGATCGAGGAGTTCCTGCCCGGCGAAGAGGCCAGCTTCATCGCCATGGTCGACGGCGAGTCGCTGCTGCCGCTGGCGACTTCGCAGGATCACAAGGCGCGCGACGATGGTGACCGGGGCCCGAACACCGGCGGCATGGGTGCCTATTCGCCGGCGCCGGTCATCGACGCGGCGCTTCAGCAGCGGATCATGGACGAGATCATGCGCCCGGCGGTTGCGGGCATGGCCGCGGACGGCGCGCGCTACGTCGGTTTTCTCTACGCCGGCCTGATGATCGGCCCCGATGGCAGCCCGCGGGTGCTGGAGTTCAACTGCCGCTTCGGCGATCCGGAGACCCAGCCGATCCTGTTCCGCCTGCGCAGCGACCTCTGCGAGCTGATCGAGGCCGCACTGGACCGGCAATTGGCGGCGGCTGCCGCAGACTGGGATCCGCGGGTCGCGCTGGGCGTGGTCATGGCGGCCGGCGGCTATCCGGGCAACTACCGCAAGGGCGATCGCATCGACGGGTTGCCGGCCTCGCTGCCGGAGCACCTGAAAGTCTTTCATGCCGGCACGCAGCTCGTCGACGGCCAGGTGGTGACCAGCGGTGGGCGGGTGCTCTGTGTCGTGGCATTGGGTGATAGCGTCACCGCGGCCCGGGACGAGGCCTACGCGCTGGTCGAGCGCATCCATTGGCCCGACGTCTATTACCGGCGGGACATCGGCTACCGGGCCATCGCCCGGGAGCAGCGCTGAGGCAGACGCCGCCGCTTGCCCCGGCCTGCGGCGGCTGGTATAAATGCGCCCCTTTCGCCGCCGGCGCGCCGGCGCCAAGCGACTGAATACGCAGAGGTTAGCCATGTCCCGCGTCTGCCAGGTCACCGGCAAGCGGCCCGCTTCCGGCAACAACGTGTCCCACGCGAACAACAAGACGCGGCGGCGTTTCCTGCCGAATCTGCACACGCACCGCTTCTGGCTCGAGAAAGAGCAGCGTTATGTCAAATTGCGGGTGTCGCGGAAGGGTTTGAGAATCATCGACAAGCGCGGCATCGACGCGGTCGTCGAGGAACTGCGCGCCAAGGGCGTCAAGGTCTGAACGGCGCGCCGGGAGAACGAGCACCATGGCCAAGGGCAATCGCGAGAAGATCAAGCTGGTGTCGAGCGCCGGCACCGGGCACTTCTATACGACGACGAAGAACAAGAAGCTGCACCCCGAGAAACTCGAGGTCAGGAAGTTCGACCCGAAGGCGCGCAAGCACGTGGCCTACAAGGAAGCCAAGATCAAGTAAGCGGCGGCCCCGGCTCCGCCCCCAAAAAAAACCCGCCTCGCGGCGGGTTTTTTGTTGCCCGCGCAGGCCGGCTCAGCCGGCTCATGCGACCTGCGGCTGCGGCTGCGGCACGTAGGCGCGCAGGCGCTGCGCGAAATCCTGCAGCGCGCGGATGCCGCTGGCCTCGGCCTCGGTGCACCAGTCCCGCAATTGCTGCACCAGGCGATCGTTGCTGACGTTGGCCTGCTCCCACAGCGTCGCCAGGCGCTGGCGGAAATCGTGCACCTGGCGCAGGGTCGCACTCTGGTCCAGCAGCTGCCCCAGGCGCTCGCGGGCGGACGGATCCAGCATTTGCGGCCGGTGCAACAGCAAGCGCTTGGCTCGCCTCCAGAGCCGCCGGTCGCCGGCCTGCCGCGACTCGCAGTGCAGGACCGGCCAGATGACCTGGCGCGAATAATCCCTGAGCACGTGCATGCGGTTCTGCAACACCGCGCGGACCGTGTCCAGGTCGATCGCCCGCGGCGCCTCGGCGAGCCGCGGCTGCGGCGCGACCCGCCGTACCCGGCACAAGCGCAAGGCCTTGAGTACGCGGATGTAGAACCAGCCAATGTCGAACTCCCACGGCCGCATCGAAAACTTCGCCGAGGTCGGAAAGGCATGATGGTTGTTGTGCAGTTCCTCGCCACCGATCAGCACGGCGATCGGGTACAGATTCGTCGACGCGTCCTCGGATTCGAAGTTCCGGTAGCCCTTGGCATGGCCGAGGCCGTTGATCACGCCGGCAGCGAACACCGGCATCGTCAGCATCTGGATCGCCCAGATCGTGATCCCGGCGACCCCGAACAGCGCCAGATCGATCAAGGCCATCAGCACGAGTCCGGCAACGCCGCTGCGCGCATAGACATTGCGCTCGACCCAGTCGTCCGGACAACCCCGGCCGTATTTGTCCAGCGTCTCCTCGTTGTCGGTTTCCTGACGATACAGTTCCGCCCCTTCCAGCAGCACCTTGCGCAGACCGAAGACCACCGGGCTGTGCGGATCGCCCTCGCGTTCGCACAGCGCGTGGTGCTTGCGGTGGACGGCCACCCATTCGCGCGTCACCATGCCCGAGGTGAGCCAGATCCACAGGCGGAAGAAATGCCGCACGGCCGGATGCAGATCGATCGCGCGATGCGCCTGGTCGCGGTGCAGGTACAGGGTCACCGCCATCATCGAGATCTGCAGCATCAGAAAGGTCATGGCGACCAGCCCCCAGAAGGACAGGTCGAGCAGGCCGTACAGGTAAGCGGACATCAGGATTTGAGCTCCTTGGATTGGACGAAAGCGCGCGCCACTATAGCCGATGGCCGGAGCCCCTCCAAGGACATCCGTCGGCCCGGCGGCGGCGAATCATGGACAATGAGAGCCAGTTCCGGTTCCCGCTGCCCGCCGGCCCCGAGGCCCAGACCCGATGCCCGAGTTGCCTGAAGTCGAGACGACGCGTCGCGGCATCGCGCCGGCGATCGTGGGCCGGCGCATCCACAGCCTGGTGCTGCGCTCACGGCGCCTGCGCTGGCCGATTCCGCGGCGGCTGCCGGGCCGGCTGGCCGGCGCCCGGATCCAGGCGCTGCGCCGCCGCGCCAAGTACCTGCTGCTGGTGACCGACCGGGGCACGGCGCTGATCCATCTCGGCATGACCGGCAGCATCCGCCTGATCTTCGAGGATCAAGCGCCAAAAAAGCACGAACACTTCGACATCGTCGTCGAAAACGGTCCGATCCTGCGCTTCCACGACCCGCGCCGCTTCGGCAGCCTGCTGTGGGCGGGAGCCCGGCCCGAGCGCCACCCGCTGCTCAGCGGGCTCGGCCCGGAACCGCTGGGCGAGGATTTCCACGGGGACTACCTGTATGCGGTCAGCCGGGGCCGGCGCGTCTCGATCAAGCCCTTTCTGATGAACAGCCGCATCGTCGTCGGGATCGGCAATATCTACGCCAGCGAGGCCCTGTTCCGGGCCGGCATCCATCCGCGCCGGCCGGCCGGCCGCATTTCGCTGCAGCGCATGCGGCGGCTCGCGGACGCCGTCCGCGCGGTGCTGAACGAGTCATTGCGCTCCGGAGGGACGACCCTGCGCGATTTCTACGCCGGCGATGGCCGGCCCGGCTATTTCGCGCAACGGCTACGGGTCTATGAGCGCGCCGAAGCCCCCTGCCCGGCCTGCGCCACCCCGATCCGCCAGGAAGTCATCGGCCAGCGCTCCAGCTATTTCTGCCCGCGCTGCCAGCGCTGAGACCTCAATAGACGCGGCCCTCGATCCGCCCCCGCGGGTCGGT
>RFHQ01000159.1 GCA_003695765.1 Gammaproteobacteria bacterium | reverse complement strand
CCGCTGCGCCTGATCGCCAACGAGAATCCGCACGGACCGTCGCCGGCAGCGCGGGCGGCGGCCGGCGAGGGGGTCGCCCGCGGCTGGCAGTATGCGCTGCGCGAGATCCAGCCGCTGAAGCGGGCGCTGGCGCGCCATCACGACCTGCCGCCCGCGGCGATCATGGTCTCCGCCGGTTCGGCCGAGGCGCTGCGGGTTGCGGTGCTGGCCTTTGCCCGGGACGGCGGCGATGTCGTGGCCGCACGCCCGACCTTTGCGTTCCTGCCCGAGTATGCGCGTGAGCTCGGCTGCCGGCTCGTCGAGGTACCGCTGGACGCATCGCTGTGCCACGACCTGGACGCGATGGCCGCGGCGATCGGCGAGCGCACGCGGCTGGTCTACATCTGCAATCCGAACAACCCGAGCAGTACGCGGCTCTCCGGCGAGCGCCTGCGCGCATTCGTCGCCGCTCAGTCCGCCCGGGTCCCGGTGGTGGTCGACGAGGCCTATCTCGACATCGACGATCCGGCCGGCGAGCACAGCGCGATCCCGCGGGTGCGGGCTGGCGACCGCGTCGTCGTCACGCGCACCTTCTCCAAGCTGCACGGCATGGCCGGGCTGCGCATCGGCTACGCGATCGCGCCGCCGCCGATCATCCGGCGGCTGGAGAGCCTGCGGATCTCGCAGCTGAACCTGCCCGGCGTGCTGGCCGCGCGGGCCAGCCTGGCCGATCGGAAATTCCTCGACTGGAGCCGCCGGCAGCTGCAGATCGCGCGTCGCCAGACGACGGCGGTGCTGGATGAACTCGGCCTCGAGCACAGCGAAGCCCACGGCAATTTCGTGTTCTTCGACACCGGCGCGCCGGCGCGCCGTTTCATGCGGGCGATGCGCGAACGCGGCATCCTGACCGGCATGCCGACGCCGGCCATGCCGACCTGGGCGCGCGTCAGCATCGGCACGGTCGAGCAGATGCAGCGCTTCGCTGCGGCGGCCCGCGACTATTTCGGCAGCCGCGCGTGATCCGCCGTGGCATCGCACTGATGTGCAGCGGCGTGCTGTGCATGGTCGGACTGGACGTCAGCGCGAGGATGCTGCTGGCGGACTATGGCTTGTGGCAGCTCGTGTTCCTGCGCTGCGCGTTTTCCGCCTTGTTCATTCTCGCGTTCGCCTTGCGCACGGGCGGGCCGGATGCAATCCGGATGCAACGGCCACGCTGGCACCTGCTGCGTTCGCTGCTGATGGTCGGCTCGATGACCGCCTTCTTCTACGCCCTGCCGCGAATCCCGTTGGCCGACCTGCTGACCCTGGCCTTCGTCGCGCCCCTCGTGGTCACGGCCCTGTCGCGGCCGCTGCTCGGCGAGGCGGTCGGCCCGTGGCGCTGGGCGGCGGTGCTGGCCGGATTCGCCGGCGTCCTGATCCTGCTGCGGCCCGGCACGGCCGTGTTTCAGCCCGCCGGCTTCCTGGCGCTGGGTGGCGCCGGCCTGTATGCGCTTTTGTCGCTGACCGCACGCAAGCTGAGCGGCTCGGAGTCCACGACCGCGCTGAGTCTGTACCTGTTCCCGGCGCCGATGTGCGTCGGGCTGGCCGGCAGCGTCTGGCAATGGCAGATGCCGGATCTCGCCGGCTGGTCGCTGTTCGCGGCCTGCGGCCTGTTCGGCGGTCTGGCCTTCGTGCTGATCAATGCCGGCTTCCGCCACGCCCCCGCGGCCGTGCTGGTGCCGTTCGAATACACCGGACTGATCTGGGCGGCGGCGGCCGGCTACGTCTTCTGGGGCGAGATTCCGTCGCCGAATACCTGGCTCGGCGCCGCCGTGATCATTGCCAGCGGCCTGTTCATCCTCTACCGCGAAACCGTCGTGCAGCGCGCGCAACCGCAGGCGGATTTCCCGCTGCAGGAAGCGGTGGCGGCAAGCGAAGCCGGGGAGCAGCCGGGCTCGCGCTAGTCGCTGAGAGCCGAAGTTGGCTAGAATTCGCCTTTCACCGGGCGCCAGACCCGGCATCGGCAGCGGAATTCAATGGCTGAAACTCTGAAACTGGTCTATCACGCGGCCAAGGTACGGCTTGGTTTCCTGATCATGGCCTGTGCATTGGCCGGCATCGCCGTCAGCCAGGGCGACGGCCTCGCGCCCTGGCGTGTCCTGGTTCTCGGCCTCGCCGTGCTGTTGTCCTCGGCAGCGGCCGGCGCCTTCAACCAGCTCTACGAGCGCGACCTCGATGCGCAGATGCAACGCACGCGCGACCGCGCCTTCGTGACCGGCGCGCTCAGCACGCGCTGGTACTGGTGGGCGGGGCTGTTGCTGGTCACGCTGCTCGCCCTGACCGCGGCGGCGCTGGCTGCGAATATCGCGGCGGCCTTCTACATCTTTCTCGGCTCCTTTACCTACGGCGTGGTCTATACGGTCTGGCTGAAACGCCGAACCTGGCTGAACATCGTCATCGGCGGCCTCGCCGGGAGTTTCGCGGTCATGGCCGGTGCTGCGGCCGTCGACCAGACCTTCGCGCCGGCGCCGTTGCTGCTGGCCATTGTGCTGTTCCTGTGGACGCCACCACATTTCTGGGCGCTGGCCTTCGCCTGCAAGGACGACTACGCGCGCGCCGGCGTGCCGATGCTGCCGGTCGTGGCCTCCGAGAAGGTCGCGACCTGGTCGATCTTCGGCCACGCGCTGATCCTGGTGCTGCTGTCGCTGTTGCCCGTTGTCTACGGCATGGGCTGGATCTATCTGCTGGCCGCGGCCGCCGGCGGCCTGTATTTCCTGCGCGCCAGCCTCGGCCTGGTCCTGCGGCCCGACGTGGGCCAGGCCTGGCGGACCTTCGCCGCGTCCATCGTCCAGCTCGGCCTGTTGCTGACCGGGGCGATCTTCGACAATCTACTGCTCGGCTGAACCCGATGGCGGGGCCGGCCCGCCACTTGCTGCTGGCACTGATCGCGCCGCTGGCAATCAACGCCCAGCGCTTGCGCGAGTTCCTCGACCGCCAACCGGGCCCGCGTTGCGTCCGCCCGGCCGGATCGTCAGTCGGTGTCGCCGCGGCAGACCAGCAGCTTGCGCTCGGTGATCGAGCCGACCAGTAACATGGGGCCGTAACTGACGCCGACGCTGCTGGCCGAGAACAGCCGGCCGTCGTCGAGGAAGATGTCCTGTTGCTGCGCGCTGCCGCCGCGCAGCGTCAGCCGCAACACCTGCGATGGCGCAGGCTTGCCCGCGGCGAAGTGCTGGATCAGCCGCAGGGTGTTGGCATGCGCCCCGATCCACAGGCTGCCGTCCGGCGCCACGTCGATGTTGTCGGGCGACGTCCCCAACGGCAGGCGCTCCAGTTCGGTCAGGTCGCCGGTGACCGGCTCGCGCTCGAAGACGCGGATGCGCTGCGCCGCGGTTTCCGAGACATAGATTCGGCGACCGTCCGGCGAGACATTGATGCCGCCTCCGGAAGCGATGTCGCGGGCGACGATCTGCGCCCGGCCGTTGTCCACGTAGACCAGCGGCGAGGCGCCGATGCCGAGCTGCTGCAGGGCGGCCGACAGCAGGCCGCCGGCTGGCTTGTCGTTGGCGACGTAGAACTGGCGCGGCCCGACGGCGACCAGGTCGTTGGGCGAGACGAAGCGCTCCGGGTCGCTGAAGGTCGCGACATGGCGGAAGCGCCCGGGACTGAGCTCCTCGAACAGTTCGACCCGTTCCGGTTCCTCGCCGCGTTTGAGCGGATGGTTCAGCGCGTACAGCCAGCGCCGGCCAGCGCCGTCGATGTACAGGCTCAGCCCGTGCGGCCGGAAATGTTCCGGTTGCGTCTCCAGTGCGGCTTCGGCCCGCAGTTCCGGCGCATTCAGATCGACCCGCACGATCGTGCCCTGGACGTTGCCGCCGCCGACCAGGGCCTTGCGATCCAGCAGCGACAGATAGGCAAGACCGCGCTCGCGGTCGAGCTGGATGTCCTCGGCGCTGCCGCCGAGTTCCAGTGCCTCGCAGCTGCCGGCATAGGCCGGCTGCACGTCCCGGAACCAGTGGCCGCGCCAGGCGAGCACGCCGGTGAACCCGATCGCGACCAGCAGCACCAGGGCGGCGAGCCGCAGCAGCAGGCGAAAGATTCCGCGCAGCATCGTGTTTCCTCCGGGCGGTCCGGCCCGCCTGTTCCCCGCCGCATTCTAGCGGCTTCCCGGCCACGGGCGGCAAGTCGGGCCCCGGCCTGCAGCCCGGCAATCGCGCTTCGGTCAGCTGGCCGGTCCGGCTTGTGCCCGCAGCCCGGCTGGCGCAGCATCCCGGCTGCGCGCAACGCGGGACGGCCGCGTCCGGGGAGGGCAGGGCGCATGCAGACACAACGCAGGGATCTTCTCAAGGGCTTTGCCGGCGTCGGCCTCGCCGGCGCGATGGGCACGGCGCTGGCGAGCTGGGGCCGGCAGGCGCAGGCAGCCGACGGCCGGCATAGCCGCTACGGCATCGGGCCGGCGCTCAGCGGGCCCTACCTGGACCTGCGCACGGGCCGTGGCAACCAGCTTGCCTATGCGCGGATCCAGAGCGACATCGACTTCGGCAAGCAGAAGTTCTTCTGGTTCCGCGGCTATGTCGCGGCCAACCGGCCGATGCAGAAGAGCGAAGACCTGTTCGGCGCGCAGGGCTTCGGCGTGATCCGCCTGAAAGAGCGCCCGGACGGCGTGATCGAGCGGCTGTGCCGGGAAATCATCCTCTACACGGACCTGCGCAGCGGCGAGGTGCTGGAGGAATGGCACAACCCCTATATCGACGAGACCGTCAAGGTCGTGCACGTGGCCAACGACCCCTACAACTACACGATCGAGGAATATTTCCCGCCGCCGCCGGAATTCGGCGGGCTCAACAAGGAGCAGGCGCCGCCGCGGATCCCCTTCGTGCTGCCCTGGTTTCAGCACGGCGAGTGGCTGATGATGGAGATGCACATCCACCTGGCCTATCCGAGCGCCTTGCAGCCGGACCGGTGGCCGCGTGAATCGGCCGGGCCGATCGCGCAGGTATCGGAGATGTTCGCCCATCATGTGCGCGCGGCGGACATGCAGAACCCGGAGATCACCAGCCTCGACTATCACGGGACCTGGAACCGCGTGACGCCGTGGTTGCCGTGGATGCTGATGGGCCAGCAGCCGGGACACTGCCAGTATCAGTGTTTCATGGGCAACTGCGGGCATCCGGGCGAGGTGCTGTCGCGCTCCGTCGTCGACTATGCCGAAAAACACTACGCAAAGTATTTCCAGGCGCCGACCACGATGGCGGGCGAGAACCTGTCCAGCCTGGAGCGCTACGCGCGGGAACAGACGCCGGCACCGCTGCCGGCGCAACGCTGACTCAGCGCAGAACCACGGTGCGCCGGCCGTTGACGAAGACCCGGTGTTCCAGGTGGTGCTTCACTGCGCGGGCCAGCGTCAGGCTCTCGACATCGCGGCCCACCGCGATCAGGTCCTCCGGCGTATGCGTATGGTCGACGCGCTCGACCGCCTGCTCGATGATCGGCCCGTCGTCGAGTTCCGGCGTCACATAGTGCGCGGTCGCGCCGATCAGCTTGACGCCGCGCTCGTGCGCCTTGTGGTAGGGGCGGGCGCCCTTGAAACCGGGCAGGAAGGAATGATGGATATTGATGATCCGGCCCGGCATCGCCTCGCAGACATCGGCTGACAGCAGCTGCATGTAGCGGGCGAGCACGATCAGGTCGGCGCGCGTATCGGCGACGATTTCCATCAGCCGCGTCTCGGCCTGCGACCGGGTCTCCGGCGTCACCGGCACGTGGAAATATGGCACGCGGTGCCACTCGGCGAGTCCCGCCAGGTCCATGTGGTTGGACACGATCGCCGGGATCTCCATGCTCAGCGCGCCGGTGCGGTAGCGGTACAGCAGGTCGTTCAGGCAGTGCTCGTGGCGCGACACCATGATCAGGACGCGCATGCGCACGTTCGTGTCGTAGACCTGCCAATGCATGCCGAACTTTCGGGCGATGGCCTCGAAGCCGGCGGCGAATTCACTGCGGGAATACTGGCCCTGCTGCGGCGTGAACACGGTGCGCATGAAGAACTGCCCGGTATCCCGATCGCCGAAATGCGCCGACTCCTCGACGAAGTAGCCGGCATCGCGCAGGTAGCCGGCGACGGCGGCGACGATGCCGAGCGTGTCCGGGCATTGGACGGTCAGGACGAAAGCGTTGGCCGGAAGCGTCATCGATACGGGAGCGGGCGGCGCGGGACGCGGATCTTAGCAGGCCGTCGCCGCGCGGGCCCGCCTTGCTACAATGAGCGGCCCGACTGCAGTAGGAGCTGCCGGCTCATGGCGGAATACCAGGCCCCGGTCAAGGACATGCTCTTCGTCCTGAAGGAACTGGCCGGGCTTAATGAAATCAACAAGTTACCTGGATTCGAAGAGGCGACCGAGGATCTGGCCGAGGCGGTGCTGGAGGAAGCCGGGCAATTCGCTGCCGGCGTGGTCGCGCCGGTCAACCGCATCGGCGATGCCGAGGGCACGCGGGTCGAGGACGGCGGCGTGCGCGTGCCAGGGGCATTCGCCGAGGCCTACCGGCAATTCGTCGACAACGGCTGGGGCAGCCTCGCGCAGCCGCCCGAATTCGGTGGTCAGGGCCTGCCACACCTGCTGGGCCTGGCAGTCGAGGAGATGTGGCAGTCGGCGAGCCTCGCCTGGTCGCTGTGCCCGCTGCTGACCCAGGGTGCGGTGCGGGCGATCGACGCGCACGCCGACGCGGCGCTGAAGTCCCGCTACCTGCCGAAAATGGTCAGCGGCGAGTGGACCGGAACGATGAACCTGACCGAACCGCAGGCCGGTTCGGATCTGTCGGCGGTGCGCACGCAGGCGGAGCCGGACGGCGACGCCTGGCGGATCACCGGCCAGAAGATCTTCATCACCTGGGGCGATCACGACATGACCGAGAACGTGATCCACCTGGTGCTCGCCCGCTTGCCGGATGCGCCGCCGGGCGTGAAGGGCATTTCTCTGTTCCTGGTTCCGAAGCGGCTGGTCGGTGACGACGGCAGCCTCGGCGAGCCGAATCGCGTTCACCCGGTGTCGGTGGAGCACAAGCTGGGTATTCATGGCAGCCCGACCTGCGTCATGGCCTTCGAGGGTGCGCTGGGCTACCTGGTCGGACCGCCGCATCGTGGCCTTGCCTGCATGTTCACGATGATGAACCACGCGCGCCTGGGCGTCGGGCTCGAGGGTGTGGCGATTGCGGAACGCGCCTATCAGCAGGCCGTGGCCTACGCGCGCGAGCGCGTGCAGGGCAAGGTCGCCGGCATCGAGGGGCGCGCCGCGATCGTGCATCACCCGGACGTGCGGCGTATGTTGATGAGCATGAAATCGCAGATCGAGGCCATGCGGGCGCTGGCCTACGTCTGCGCCGCCCACCTCGATTTTGCACATGCGTCGCCGGATCCCGACCAGCGGGCCCATCACCAGGCGCGGGTCGACCTGCTGATCCCGGTCGTCAAGGGCTGGTCCACGGAGACCGGTCAGCTGCTCACCTCGCTGGCGATCCAGGTGCACGGAGGCATGGGCTATATCGAAGAGACCGGCGTCGCCCAGCACTTCCGCGATGCGCGGATCACGACGATCTACGAGGGCACGACCGGCATCCAGGCCAATGACCTGGTCGGGCGCAAGACCCTGCGCGACGGCGGCCAGGCCTTCCGCAAGCTGCTCGACGACATGCGCGCGACAGCCGCGCAGCTGGCAGCGGCCGGCGGCGAGCTGGCCGGCCTGTCGCCGCCGCTGGCGCAGGCCATCGACGCGCTGTCCGGGTCGCTGGACTGGATCCTGGCCGAGGCGGCGAGCGACCCGCGGCTGGCCGGCGCTGCATCCTGGCATCTGCTGATGCAGACCGGCATCACGGCTGGCGGCTGGCAGCTCGCGCGGGCGGCCCAGGCCGCGGCGCGGGCGCTGGCCGACGGCGCAGCCGACGCGGATTTCTGCCGCGCCAAGATCCACACGGCGCGGTATTACCTGCTGCAGCACCTGCCGGAGGCCGCGGCTCACGGTCGGGCGCTGACCGGCGGCAGTCAGGCCGTCATGGAGCAGCCCGAGGAGCTGCTCTGAGCCGCCTCACTGTTCCCACAGCGGCCTGGCCGAGCCGAAGAAAGCCAGCAGCGTCAGGTCCTCCTCGACGTCGAAGAAGGAATGCTTCTCGGTCGCGCGCACGAACAGGATCGTGCCCGGCGCAACGGCGTGCTCCTGTTCGCCGACGCGCAGCCGCGCGCGGCCTTCGACCACGACATAGATCTCGTCCTCCAGGTGCGGCGCCTGCATGTCGCGCGCGCCGGCCGGCAGCCGGTAGATCGCGCCGCTGAGACTGGGGACACGCAGGAATTCGAAGAAGCGGGGTTCGTCGCCGGCGACCTTCTGCGCCAGCTCCTCCAGCCGGAATACCTGCCACGCGTGTTCGCTCATCCGTCGATCCTCCGCCTGCGCCGGAGATGATCGGCGCTCGTCCGGCCCTGTGCAAGCGCAGGGCGGGCGGCGCCCTGCGAACGGCCGGCGCAGCCTGCTAAACTTCCCGGTCCCGGCCGCAACGCCGCCGGGTGAGCGCGCCGGGTGACCGGCCCCGGAGACCAGGATGGGATTCAGCACCAGACAGATACACGCCGGCGTGCGGCCAGACCCGGTCACCGGCGCGATCAACACACCGATCTACCAGACGACGACCTATGTTCAGGATTCCGTCGACGAGTACCTGGCCAAGGGGTATTCCTATTCGCGCTCGGCGAACCCGACCGTGCGGGCCCTGGAGCACAAGCTTGCCGAACTCGAAGGCGGGGCCGACTGCAGCTGCTACGGCACCGGTATGGCGGCGATCAACGCCGTCTTCATGGCCTGCCTGAGCGCCGGCGATCATTGCATCGTGTCCGATGTGGCCTACGGGGGCACCTACCGGCTGGCGACCCAGGTCTTCAGCCGTTTCGGCGTCGACTTCAGTTTCGTCGATACGGCCGACAGCGAGGCCGTGGCTGCGGCCCTGCGCGACAACACCCGGCTGGTACTGACGGAGACACCGGCGAACCCGACGCTGAAGCTGACGGATCTGCGCGCGGTCTCGGCGCTGACCCGGGAGCAGGGCATTCTGCACGCCGTGGACAACACTTTCCTCACGCCCTACTACCAGCTGCCCTTGCAACTCGGCGCCGACCTCGTCGTGCACAGCACGACCAAGTATTTCGACGGTCACAACGCGACCGTCGGCGGCGCCGTGATCGCCGCGACGCCGGAGCTGGACGAACGCCTGCGCTTCGTGCAGAACGCGACCGGCACGATCATGTCACCGCAGGTCGCGTTCCTGACCCTGCAGGGCTGCAAGACGCTGTCGGTGCGCCTGCAGCGGCAGTCGGCCAGCGCGCTCGCGATCGCGGAATTCCTCGAAGCGCACCCGAAGGTCGCGCGCGTCTGCTATCCCGGCCTGCCGTCCTTCCCGCAGGCCGAACTGGCGCGCAGCCAGGCGACCGGCCACGGGGCCATGCTCTGGTTCGAAGTCGCAGGCGGGCTGCCGGCCGGCAAGCAGCTGATGGATCGCATCCGCCTGTGGACACTGGCGGAAAACCTCGGTTCGGTGGAGTCGCTGGTCACACACCCGGCGACGATGACGCATGCGGACGTCGAGGAAGCCGAGCGGCACCGCGTCGGGATCACGGACGGGCTGGTGCGCTTGTCGGTCGGACTGGAAGACCCCGAAGACCTGATCGCTGCGCTGGACGAGGCGCTGAGCTAGGCGATGGAGCGGCCGCAGCGCATCCTGGCCGCGATCCCGCCGACCGAGCTCGGCGCCGAGGTTGCCGGCCGGGCGGCCGAGCTGGCGCGGCGCTTCCGGGCCGAGCTGCGGCTCAGCGGCTGTGTCTACGACCCCTATGTTGCCGGCGAGCGCTTCGCCGATTCGCCCGATCTTCAGGCGGCGCGGCAGGCACTGGTCGAGCAGCGGCGCGAGGCGCTGCAGGCGCTGGCCGCCGGACTCGGCGAGTTGCCGGCGATCGACGTCGAGGCGGTCTGGGCCTACCCGATCTGGCAGGGCATCATCGACGCGGCAGCGCGCTTCGATGCGGGGCTGATCGTCGCCGGTACTCACCACCATTCGCTGCTGCAGCGGCTGACGCTGAGCAATACCGACTGGCAGCTGATCCGCCATGTCGACCGGCCGCTGCTATTGGTGCGCGGGGACCATTTCCGCGGCTACGGGCGCGTACTGGCCGCAGTCGACCCGATGCACCGCCACGACGAGCCGGCCGAGCTCGACGACCGGCTGCTGGCGGCGGCGGCGACGATGGCAGCGCCCTGGCAGGGCGAGGTGCACCTGATCCACTGCTACCTCGCCGGCGAGTCCCTGCCGCTGGTCGCGCCGGGCGCGGTGCTGCCGGCCGGCTACCTCGAGCGCAGCAGTCCGGCCGAGGCCCATCGGCAGGCGGCCGCGGCCCTGGCCCGGCGGCACGGGCTGCCCGAGCAGCGGTTGCACCTGCTGGCCGGCGATCCGCGCCGCCTGATCCCGGAGCTGGCCGAAAGGCTCGGTGCCGGCCTGGTTGTCACCGGCGCCGTCTCGCGCAGCCGGCTGGAACAGCTGCTGATCGGCAGCACCGCGGAGGCGGTCCTGGACGCGCTGGACTGCGACGTGCTGGTGATCAAGCCCGCCGCGGCCGGCTGAAGCGATCCGCGCCGGCCCGCGGCGCTTGAAATTTTCCGGCGAGTCCCCATCAACGAGGCATGGCCGCGGCTGGCCGCGGCGGCTGGTGTGGAACATGGTTTTGGAGGTGGACGAACATGAGCCTGGTAAGCTGGGATCCTTTCCGCGAACTGGATGACATGCTGAATCGCTTCGGGCGGATCGGCGGTGGTGTCGCCGTCCCCGGCCGGACCGGCGAGGTGGTGAGCTGGCGCCCGGCCGCCAACATCTCGGAGACGGACAAGGAATACATCATCAAGGCCGAGTTGCCCGAGGTGAAGAAGGAAGACATCGAAGTCGCGATCGACGACGGCGTGCTCACGATCAAGGGTGAGCGACGGCTCGAGAAGCGCGACGAAAACGAGAAACAGCATCGCATCGAGTCCTTCTATGGCAGCTTTGCCCGCAGCTTCACTCTGCCGTCCGACGCGGACGAGGAGCACATCGAAGCTGAGAGCAAGGATGGCGTGCTGACGGTGCGCATTCCGAAAGTGCCGGCGGCGACGCCGAAGCGGGTGGAAGTCAAGGTCGGCTGACGCCCGCCGCCAGACGCACACTGACCGACGGGGGCCGCGGCCCCCGTTTTCTTGCCTGCGCCAGGCGCGCCCGTGCTAGCCTGTCCCGGTTCGCTCGCCGCGGCGGCCGCGCATGCTGTTCACCGTCTGGATCGGAGTCGCTTTCCTGGCCGGCCTGGCAGTCAGCCGCGCGGGCCTGCCGCCGCTGGTCGGCTTTCTGCTGGCCGGCTTCGGCCTGCGGGCCGCGGGCGTGCCGCCAGACGGCGCGCTGGACCTGATCGGCGAACTCGGCGTATTGCTGCTGCTGTTCGTCGTCGGCCTCAAGATTCGCGCCGGCCAGTTGCTGCGCGCCGAAGTCCTGGCCACCGCCGGGCTGCAGTTCCTGCTGAGCGCGACGCTGTGCTGGCTCGCTGCCCTGCTGCTGGGACTGCCGGGCCCGGCGGCGCTGCTGCTCGGCGCCGCCGCGGCGTTTTCCAGCACGGTCATCGCTGCGAAGATCCTCGAGTCACGGCGCGAACTGCGAGCCTTCCACGGCCGGGTCACGATCGGCATCCTGATCGTCCAGGATCTGCTGGCCGTCGGCGTGCTGGCCTTGCTCGGCGCCGAGCAGCCATCGCCCGCTGCCGCCTTGTTGCTGCTGCTGCCGCTATTGCGGCCGCTGCTGCTGCGGCTGCTGGACGGCATCGGGCACGGCGAGCTGCTGGTGCTCTATGGCGTCGTCCTCGCGCTCGCGATCGGTGGCTACGGTTTCCAGGTCGTCGGCCTGAGTCCGGAACTCGGCGCGTTGCTGCTCGGCGCCCTGCTCGCCGGCCACCCGAAGTCCAAGGAACTGGCCGACAGCCTGTGGAGCGTGAAGGAATTCCTGCTCGTGGGCTTCTTTCTCGGCATTGGCCTGCAGGCCGTGCCAGACGCGGCGACGCTGCTCGCTGCGCTGGCACTCGTTGGCCTGCTCTGGTTCAAAGCCGCGATCGTGTTCCTGCTGTTGTTGTGGTTCGGATTGCGGCCGCGCACCGCCTTCATGGCCGCGGTGACCCTGTCCAGTTACAGCGAATTCGGACTGATCGTGATCCAGGCGGCCGTCGAGCGGCAATTGCTCGACGGCGACTGGTTGGTGCTGTCGGCCACCGCGGTCGCGATGTCGTTTGCACTCGCCGCGCCGCTGAGCCGGCACGCGCATGCGCTGTACCGCCGCTACGCACAGTGGCTGGATCGCTTCGAGAATGCGGCGAGGATCCATCCGGACGACCAGCCGCTGTCGCTGGGCGATGCCGCCTTCGTGATCGCCGGGATGGGGCGCATCGGGACGGCTGCCTATGACTGCCTGCAGGCACGCGGCGCCCGCGTGGTCGGCCTCGACAACGACCCGGCGAAGCTCGCGGCCCACGAGGCGGCGCGACGCCGCGTGGTCTTCGCCGATGCCGAG
This sequence comes from Gammaproteobacteria bacterium, assembly GCA_003695765.1. Taxonomy (GTDB): domain Bacteria; phylum Pseudomonadota; class Gammaproteobacteria; order Steroidobacterales; genus J054. The sequence goes on along the minus strand of RFHQ01000159.1, from coordinate 9,399 downwards.
GACCCCGGTTTCTGGCAGCGGCTGGACGCACGCCCGGTCCGGGCGGTGCTGTTGGCCTTGCCTGACCTCGACGCCAAGACACTGGCGGCGGAGCAGTTGCGTGCCGCCGGTTTTCAGGGCCTGATCACGGCCGTGCACACGCACTCCGATGAAGTGCCGCGCATCCGCGCCGCGGGCGCCGACGCGAGTTTCGATAACGCGGCCGAAGCCGGCATCGGTTTCGCGACCGACACCTGGCAAAAGCTGGCCCGCGAGGAACCGGCTTCGCCGGGCTGAGCCGGCGCCGGGATGGCCGCAGCGCAGCATTGACAGAATCCGTCGCTGGCCGATCAAAGCGCGACCCAGGTCCGGTGCGCGCCGCCGGGCCGGGGCTATGCTGGTGGCGTCTTTCCGAGTCGGGGGCCGGCTGTGGCCGGCGGCGGGGCAGTATCGTGACAAGCTGGTCGAAATCTGGCGGCAGCGGCCTCCTGTGGGCGGTCCTGCTGATCGTGCCGGGCAGCCTGCTGGCCGACCCGGCGGCGACCAGCGCCGCTGCGCTGCCGGCTGCAACCGGGCCACTCGCACTCGACGAGGCCCGCCGGCTGGCCTCCGAACTCAGCGCCGGCGATGCGCCGGCTGCGGCGGACGCCGATCTCGATCTATCGCTGCATGCCGACGACCTGAAGCTGCTGCCGGAGGCGGAGCGGCCGCCGGCCGATCCGCTGGCCGCCTATCAGGCGCGCGCCGGCAAGCCGTCGTCCGGATGGCGCCTGAACTACGACCGGTACTGGGAAGAAGTCACCTTCAACTGGCGCGTCGGTTTCTGATCGGCCGTTCCGGCCGGTTATGATGCCGGCATGCGACGCCGGTTCCCTGTCAGCAGCCTCGTCCTCGTCTTGCTGGCCTTTGCAGTCGCGGCCCGCGAAGGCCCGCCGGTTCCGAAACTGCCACCGCCCGGCGCGTCGACCTACAAGCGCCCGGTGGTCGTCGGCTGGCCGGACGGGCTCTCGCCGAAGGCACCGCCGGGCTTCGAGGTCACGCGCTTCGCCGACGGTTTCGACAGCGGCCGCTGGCTCTATGTGCTGCCGAACGGGGACGTGCTGGTCGCGCAGGCGCGCACCGAACGCATGGACGGCTTCCCGCCGGAGGTTCTCGAGGCCCTGGCCCGCCAGGGCGCCTTCGGACCGTCCGCGAACAATATTCTGCTGTTGCGCCGGACCACGGCGGGACTCGAGCGGCGGCTGTTCCTGGACGGCTTGCATCAGCCCTTCGGCATGCTGTTGCTCGACGGCTGGTTCTACGTCGCCAATACCGATTCGCTGTGGCGTTATCGCTATCGCCGCGGTGCGACCCGGCTGGACGGGCCCGGTGAAAAACTTCTCGATCTGCCCGCTGGGGAGGAGGCGAACCCGTGGAACAACCACTGGACGCGCAACCTCGCGGCGTCGCCGGACGGGCGCTACATCTACATCACGGTAGGCTCGGCGACCGATGCCAATGCCAATGGCATGGAACCGCCGAATCGTGCGGCGATCTGGCGCATGCCGGCCGGCGGTGGCCCGGTGGAAATCTTTGCCAGTGGCCTGCGTAATCCGGTGGGCCTGGCCTTCGAGCCGGCCACCGGTGCCTTGTGGGCGACCGTCAACGAACGCGACACGCTCGGCGAGGACCTGCCGCCGGATTACCTGACCGAGGTCGTCGCCGGCGGTTTCTACGGCTGGCCCTGGGTCTATTTCGGCCGCTACGCCGATCCCGTGCAAGCCTTCCGCGACCCCGCCGGTGTCCAGCGCGCGCAGGCCATCGCCCGCGTGCCCGACCTGCCGCTGGGCGCGCACAGTGTCCCGCTGGGGCTGCTGTTCCACCCGGGCAAGGGGTTCCCGCCGCGCTATGCGGGCGGCGCCTTCGTCGCCCGCCGCGCCGGCGTCGGCCGTTCGCGCTTCCACGGCCCGGACGTGCTGTACCTGCCGTTTCGCAACGGCCGGCCGACCGGAGAAATCGAGGTCTTTCTCAGTGGATTCGTCGCCGACGAGGATCGCGCCGAAGTGCACGGCCGGGCCGTCGGCCTGGCGCTGCTGCCGGACGGTTCACTGCTGGTCAGCGATGATGGAGCGAACCTGATATGGCAGGTCCGCTGGGTTGGCTCATAGGCCGTAACGGCTGAAGAGGTCGCGTTTGCGGCCGAGTCGCGCGGCCAGGAAACGCCGCATGATCTTGCCGCCGGTCAGCCAGGCGATGCGCCGGCCCGGCTTGCGGTTCTCCAGCACCTGTTCCGCCAGCCAGGGCGCGGCGGTCTCGACATGATCGCAGAGGATATTCAGCATCGGCCGGATCTTCTGCCATTCCTCCGGCGATAGCTGTTTCTGCTGTTCGAACCAGTTGTCGCTGATCAGCATGCCGGGGCTGATCATGCCGACCAGCACGCCATGCTCGCGGTTCTCGGCGACCAGGTACTGGCTCAGCAGCCAGATAGCCGCCTTGGTCGCGCTGTAGACGCCCATGCGCGGCGTCAGTCGCTTGCCGTCGAAACTGCCGCCGAGCATGTTGTACAGCGCGCCATGACCCTGTTCACGGAAGCCGTTGATCGCGACCTGTGAGCCGAAGACCGTGCCCTTGACATTGCCGTCGACGAGCCGGTGCACCGTGTCCTCCGGCATCTCGTGCACGAGATACTGGGCGTTCGCATAGCCGGCGTTGTTGATCCAGATATCGACGCTGCCGAAGGCCTCGCGGGCGTGTTGCCAGAGTGCCTGCAACTGCGCTTTGACCGTGACGTCGCAGGTCGTCCCGCTTGCGCGGCCCGGCCCCAGTTCGTTCAGTTCCGCGGTCGTCTTCGTGACGGCGTCGGCGCCGCGCGCCGAGACCGTGACATTATGGCCGCGACGGACGAAGGCCTCGGCCAGCCCGCGGCCGATGCCCTTGCTGCTGCCGGTAATGACGATGTTGCTCACGGGCGCGTCAGCCGGATGGCTGCAGGATCCGTTGCAGGTGCTCGCGGCGGATGACTTCCCATTCCAGCTTCAGCCAGGGCGTGAACCGCTCCGGCTCACGGGCGATTTCCTCGGTCAGTGCCTCCGGCGAGATCCAGCGCCAGGCGGCGATTTCCTCCGGGTGCGCCGATGGCTCGCCATCGCAGCGCGCTGCATAGACCCAGCACAGTTCGCGCTCCGAGCCGCGATCGCCGAAGGCGGCATGGTACTGGAACTTGTATAGAAACTGCGGTGCGCAGTCGAGCGCCAGTTCCTCGCGCACGCGGCGGCGCACCGCCGCCTCGATCCGTTCACCCTGGCGCGGGTGACTGCAGCAGGAGTTCGACCAGTAAAGCGGCCACAGCGGTTTCTGTTCACTGCGTTGCTGCAGCAGCAGTTCGCCGGCCGGATTGAACAGGAAGATCGAGAAGGCGCGGTGCAGCAGCCCCGCGCCCTCGTGGCAGGCCTGCTTGGAGAGGTTGCCGATCTCCCGGTCCTGTTCGTCGACGAGGATCAGCAGTTCATCGGGGCTCGATACCGTTGCGCGTGCCGTGGTCATTCCGCCTCTCCGATCCGGACCTGCATGGCCCGGAATCCCTGCGCCTCGATCGCCGCCTGCACCTCGGCGGCATTGCCGTCGCAGAGCGCAATCATCGCGCCGCCGCCACCACCTCCGGTGAGCTTGGCACCGGCCGCGCCGGCTCGCCGGGCGATGCCGATCAGCCGTTCGAGTTCCGGTGTCGATACCTGCAAGGCATTCAGCAATCCCTGGCAGACGTTCATCAGTTCGCCCAGCGTCGCGACATCGCCGGCCTGCAATGCCGGCAGCGATTGGCGCACCAGTGCGTCGATGTCGTCGAAGATCTTCTCGTACAGCCGCGGATTGCGTTCCCGCGCCCGGCGCACGCCGGCCACGGTCTTGGCCGTCAGTCCCTCCTTGTGCGTCATGCCGACGACCAGGTCCAGCGGCTGGCCCAGTTGCAGGGCTTCGGCCAGCGGTGGCTCGCCCTTGCGGAACAGCAGCGGCCGGCCGTAGGTGGCCAAGGTGTTATCGATGCCGCTGGGCTCGCCATGGGCGATCCTTTCGGACACGAATGCCAGCTCGTTGACCTCCTCGTCGGACAGGCCCAGGCGGAAGTGCAGGTCCAGCGCGCGGATGATCGCAACGGCCAGCGCCGCCGAGCCGCCGAGGCCCATGCCGCGCGGGACGTCGGGAAAGACCTCGATCCGCAGCCGGCGGTCGGCCAGGCCGAGCTGATCGAGGATCGCGCCGGCGGCCTTCTCGAAGGAGCGCCGCTGTTCCGGCGGTTTCGCGAGCTGGTATTCGATGCCCCAGCGCGGGATCAGCAGTTGCACCCCGCTGTCGCCTTCCTCGACGACCGCGCGCATCGCCAGCGGCACCGGGAAGGCCACGGCATGCCGGTTATAGACCACCGCATGTTCGCCGAGCAGGATGATCTTGCCATAGCCGACGCCGGTCTCCGCATCCGAGCGGCGCGCCGCCGGCGCCCGTCCACGATCCTGATCGCGCAATTCAGCGAGGATCTCCTGGGCCTTCCAGACCTTGATCTCCCCGCTGCGCAGCAGTTCCTCGAGGACCCGGTCGAACAGGGCCGCCGGGGTGCCGGCGGCCTTGACGACGCTGCGCGCGTGCAGCGTCATGTGGCCCGTCTGTATGCCTTCCGTGGCCAGCGCCCGCAAGGCTGCGAAGTTCTGTGCCAGCCCGACGGCCGCCATGACCTCGGCCAGCTCGGTAGCCGACTGCACCCCGAGCAGCCGCAGGTTCATCGCGACGCCGGGATTGGACTCCAGCGGGCCGCCGACGATGCCGACTTTCAGCGGCAGCTCCAGGCGCCCGCGCAGGTTGCCCTCGTCGTCCTTCCACCATTGCGACAGCGAGCTGTAGCGTCCATGGCGGGCGGCATAGGCGTGTGCGCCGGCCTCGATCGCGCGCCAGTCGTTGCCGGTGGCCAGCGCGACCGCATCGATGCCGTTCATGATGCCCTTGTTGTGGGTCGCCGCCCGGTAGGGGTCCGCATGCGCGAAGTCGGCGGCGATGATCACGCCGTCACGCACGCGTTCGCCGTCATAACCCTTGCCGGCGAGCTGTTCGACCGGCAGCGTCACCTCCGCGCAGGCAAGCGCCCGGTCGGCGAGGTTCGACAGGATGCGCAGGAAAACCTTGCCGTCGGTCAGCGATTCGACCAGCGAGGCCACGCCTTCGCACATGCCGTTGACCAGGTTGGCGCCCATCGCATCCCGCGTGTCGACCAGCAGATTGACGATCAGCATCTCGCCGTCCATCGACAACATCGGGAAGCTGTTGACCTCCAGATCGACGGCGCCGCCACCGCGGGCCACCATGCGCGGGTGGAAGCTGTTGGCCAGATCGATGATTTCCTGCTTGTGTTCCAGCACGCGCGCCCGGGCCCGCTGCAGGTCCGGGCAGTCCAGTACCTGGATCTGGCCGATCAGCACCGGCGGCGTGGAACTGGTCGTGAAGCCGCCCGACGGGCGCGCCAGCTTTGCGGCCGCGCTGAGCGCAGCGACGATCGATGGCTCTTCCACGGCCAGCGGGACGACATATTCCTTGCTGTTGACGAGAAAGTTGAGCGCCAGCCCAATCGGCATGCCGAGCACGCCGATCACGTTCTCGATCATCTTGTCGGCCGCCTGGATGTCCAGCGTGGCCTCACCGGCCGTCAGGCGCTCGACGTCGCGATCGTCCAGCAGCCCGCGCTCGTGCACGGCCCGGACGCGCTCGCTGATGCTCATTCGATAGAAGTTCGGAATCCTGGATCTGCTCACCGCTGGCTCCGTGGTTCCGCCGGGCGCTGCCCGGCTGCGCGGCGGAACGGTAGCAGGATTGGCCGAAATTTGGCAAACGGGCGTGGTGCCGGCGCCACGCCGGCGGCCCAGGCACCGGGTGCATTGCCGCCGTGCCAGTGCGACAATGCGACCGCCCGAGACGCCGGTGCTGGCTGAGGATCGAGACCGACGTGGAGCCAATCTGGTTGAAGAGCTATCCGCCCGGTGTGCCGGCACGGATCGATCTGGACCCGCAGGAGACCCTGGTCAGCCTGCTGGAGAACAGCTGCCGTCGTTTTCCAGAACGTCCGGCCTTCACCAATTTCGGCGTCACACTCAGTTACCGAGACCTCGACGACCTGACCCGACGCTTCGCCAGCTGGTTGCAGAACGAGGCCGGTTTCGGTCCGGGCGAGCGCATCGCGCTGATGATGCCGAACCTCTTGCAATACCCGGTCGCGCTGTTCGGCGCCTTGCGCGCCGGCATGGTCGTGGTCAATGTCAACCCGCTGTACACGGCCAGGGAACTGCAGCACCAGCTGGTCGATTCCGGCGCGCGCGCGATCGTCGTCGTCGCCAATGCGGCGGCGACGCTGGCGCGCGTGATCGACAGCACGCCGGTCGAGCAGGTCGTTGTGACCGGTATCGGCGATCTGCTCGGTTTCCCGAAGCGACAGTTGACGAACTTCGTCGTGCGCCACCTGCGGCGCATGGTGCGTCCCTACCAGCTGCCGGGCGCGCACAGCTTCGACGACTTGCTGTCAGCCGATGCCGCGGCCATGACGCCGGCGCGCCTGTCCGGCGCCGAACTGGCCTGCCTGCAGTACACCGGCGGGACGACCGGGCTCTCCAAGGGCGCGATGCTGAGCCACGGCAACCTCGTGGCCAATGTTCACCAGATCAATGCCTATCTGCAGTCGCTGGTCGCCGAAGACGAAAACGAGATCATGGTCACCGCGCTGCCGCTCTATCACATCTATGCGCTGACCTGTAACTGCTTTTGTTATACGGCCCTGGGCGGCCGCAACCTGCTGATCAGCGACCCGCGCGACACCAGCGGCTTCGTCGCGGAACTCAGAAAATGGCCCTTCACGGCGATCACCGGCGTCAACACGCTGTACCAGAGCCTGATCGACCACCCCGATTTCCCGAAGGTGGATTTTTCCTCGCTGAAGCTGGTATCGGCCGGCGGCATGGCGGTGATGGAGTACACGGCGCGGGAATGGGCGCGCATCACGGGCCGACCGATACTCGAGGGCTACGGACTGTCCGAGACCTCGCCGGTCGTGACCAGCAACCGCCCGGACATCAAGGAATACACGGGCACGATCGGCTTGCCCCTGCCGAATACCGAGGTGTCCCTGCGCGACGAGCGGGGCGAGGAGGTCGGTATCGGGGAAGCCGGGGAACTCTGCGTGCGCGGCCCGCAGGTGACCGCGGGCTACTGGAACGATCCGCAGGGCACAGCCGCGGCGATGACCAGCGACGGCTACTTTCGAACCGGTGACATCGCGACCGTCGATGGCGACGGCTACTTCCGGATCGTCGACCGCAAGAAGGACATGATCCTGGTCTCCGGTTTCAACGTGTACCCGAACGAAGTCGAAAACGTGCTGACATTGCACCCCGACATCGTCGAGGCCGCCGTGATCGGCGTGCCCGGCCCGAGCACCGGCGAGCTGGTCAAGGCCTTCGTCGTGCGCCGCCCCGGATCGCAGCTGACGGCCGAGGAAATCCGCGAGTATTGCCGAGACAACCTGGCGGCCTACAAGGTCCCGCGGCTGGTGGAGTTCCGCGACGAGTTGCCGAAGTCGAACGTCGGCAAGATCCTGCGCCGGGCGCTGCGCGAGAGCGACGGCGCCTAGCTAGCGGCCGGCGTTGCGCTCGCGGCCGTCGCGCGCGACGGCCTCCCAATGGTCCGCGTGCACCCAGCTGGAGACGAAGTGCCCTTCCTCGATGCTGGCCAGGCGCGCGCGCAGAGCCTGCCGCCACGCGCTGCTGAGCGCCTTGAACCCCCGCAGGACGCCCGGGCTGCGCGCCAGCCAGGGGCGCAGGAAGTCCTGTACGCAGTCGGCGAAGGGCTCATCGGCGCGCGCGACCCTGTGCACGAGTCCGAGCGCCAACGCTTCGTTCGCCGGCAGGCGGTGGGCGTCCAGCAGGATCGCCAGCGCGCGGTCGCCGGCGGCCGCCAGCAGATCGATGCCTCCGCCCCAGGCCGTGGTCACGTTCAGCCGCCCCTGCAGGAAGCCGAGTTCGGCATGCGCGGCCGCGACCCGCAGGTCGCAGGCCATGGCCAGTTCCGCGCCGCCGCCGAGCGCGAGCCCGTTCAGCGCCGCGACCACCGGCAACGGGAAATCCCGGATCGCGTCCAGCGCCGCCCGCCCGCGGCGCGACATCGCCAGCGCCTGCGTCTCGTCGCGGACCGCGTCGAGTTCCTTCAGGTCGCCGCCGGCGGCGAAGGCGCGCTCGCCGGTGGCCGTGACGACGACCAGCCGCAGGCCCGGGTCGTCGCGGTGGGCTGCCAGTTGCGCCGCGATGCGGTCGAGCAGGGCCAGGCTCAGCGCATTGCGCCGCTCCGGCCGATTGATCGTCAGCCGCAGGATGCCGTCCTGATGCTCGTGGAGCAGCGCTTGCGACTCAGCCACGCGTGGGCCTCAGAAGTACAGCAGCATGATGCACTCGGCCACGCAGGCCGGGCGTTCCTGTCCTTCGATTTCGACCGTGTACTGCTCGGTGATCTGCAGCGCGCCTTTGACTTCCTTGACGTCGAGCAGCTTGCAGCGGGCGCGGATCCGGTCGCCGACCTTGACCGCGTTGGTGAAGCGCAGCTTGTTCAGCCCATAGTTGATGACATTCCTGACACCGGGGAACAGTGGCTTGTCGGGGTCGACGAGGCCGCGCAGCATCGGGTAGAGGGACAGGGTCAGGTAGCCGTGGGCGATGGTGCCGCCGAAGGGCGATTCCTTCGCAGCGCGGTCGGGATCGACGTGGATCCACTGATGATCGCCGGTGGCGTCGGCGAAACGGTTCACCAGGTCCTGGGTGACCGTCAACCAGTCGCTGACATGGATCTCTTCGCCGATGCGTGCCTGCAGATCGGCGAGTGTGTCGGCCAGGCTCATCGTTGCATTCCCCGTGCAGCGCTTGGAAACGGGCGCCGATGCTAGCAGATCCGCGGGGCCGCCGCCGGTTCTTGCGCAGCAGCAGGCCGGCGGCGGTGAATTGAACTTAAGCGCCCCGGCCGCGTTCCAATCAGCACCGGGGCCTGCGGCCCCGGGTATATAATCATGAGTCGGCCAGCCATGCTGGAGGTTCGCGCCAGCCCGATGTCCCCCCGCCTGACATGCCTGCTCGCCGTGGCCCTGCTCGGGATGCTCGGCGGTTGCGCCAGCAGCAGCGGTGGGCTGCCGCCGCCGGCCGGCAGCCCGGGGAGCAGCGGCTCCAGCGGCAGCGCCGGCCAGCCGTTTCCGGCGCCGAACCGCGGCAGCGCTCAGCGCTCGCCCGGGACGCAGGCCGGCAGCGGGCCAGGCCGGGGCCAGCCATTCCCGCCGCCGGGTGGCCGCAGCGCTCAGCGATCAGCCGGGACATCTCCAGGCCCGGGCCAGCCGCCCGCTGGCCCAGGCGTAGCCCGGCCGGCGGGCAGCGG
>RFHQ01000158.1 GCA_003695765.1 Gammaproteobacteria bacterium | reverse complement strand
TGCACGAACAGGGCCGCACGCACCATCGGACTGAGTCGAGCCATGTCTGCCCCCTGACTTGCGCAGCAGCCGGGCCAGTCGCCCGGACAGTGGTCAGCGCCAACATAGCATGGGCGCCGGCGGGTGCTGTCATGGGCAGCGGATGCGTATACTCGCTGGCATTCGAGATTGTCCAGGAGTCGATGCCATGCAACGCGCGATCCTCATGCTGGCTCTGACCACCGCCCTCGGCCTGCCGGTGCTGGCCGCTACTCAGCAGCGAACGGCCCGGGTTGCCAAGGCGCAGGTCGTCCGCCTGGCCGATTCGGAGAAGACCACCGCCCAGTGGGCCGCCATGCGGCCGAACTGGGAAGCGCTGCGCCCCGGCAAGACTCACTGAGGCGCGTCGTTCTCAGCGCGCCGTGGCAGCTGTTGCGGGCAGCTGCAGTTCAGCAAGGTCCCGGCCTTCCTGGTGCAGGCGCTCGATGCGCTCGCCGATGCGGCGTGCCGATGTTTCCAGCTTGCGCCGCAAGGCCCACTTGCCGATCACGGGCGGCAGCCAGAAATCCGGCTCCATCGTGGCCTGGAAATGCAAGCGGGTGGAGCCGCCGGCCTCCTCGATCGTCCAGCGCGTGCTGTAGACGCGGAAATCGCTGCGTTCGGGGACGATCGTCGTGCTGATTGCCCGGCCGGGCTCGAGGACGACCTGCTCCACGCGTTCGATGACCTTGCAGAAGAACAGCACGCAGCTGTCGATGCGGGTGTATGCGAGGCCCCGCCCGTCGACGGGGCGCTCGAGCCAGCGGGTCTCGGCCAGGCCGCCGGACAGCCGGTGGAAATTGTCGTAGTCGGCCAGTGCCGCGTAGATGAATGCCGGGGGCGCCGACATCAGGCTTTCCGCCTGCACTTCGAAGCGACGTCCGTGCTGCTGGACCTGCAGGCCCACGATCTCCACGGCGGACGATCCTGGCGGCAGGGCCAAACAGGACAGTATCAGCAGGCGTGCTAATTTGGCTCGCATCTTGACCGGCCCGCTGCTCGTCGTCGGGGGCGCATTTCAGTTGCCTGGTGAGCCCGCGCCGTCAATGCCGCTGATCAGCGCCAGGCTCTGCAGGATCGATTCGCGTCGCGCAGTACGCACAGCATAGCTTGCGAAGACGCTGCGGCGGAAGACCGGCGCGTCGCCGACCCGATACAGCAGCCCGATATCCAGTTCGCGGTTCACCATGCTCAGTGGCAGGTAGGCGCTGCCCCCGTTTGCGTGCAGTAGCTCCAGTGCCATGCGCGCGTGCGATACCCGCGTCATGCCAACTGCGGCATCGGGGAAGGCGCGGCGGAAATCCAGGCCGAAGGACAGTCCCCAGTCCACCTCGATGAAGCGATTGTCCAGTGCGACAGCCGGGTCCAGCGCCGCGTCGGTGGCAACCAGCGCCAGTTCCAGGTGGCCGATCTCGTCGACCTTGAGACTGTCGATTTGGGGCGCTTCGAGCATGACCGCGACGTCCATGGTCCCGTCGAGCAGCCGCCGCACGAGGTGCTCGGGCGCGGCGGCCTCGGCGATCAGCGCGAGGCCTGCCTCGCGCCGGCGCAGCGCGTTCAGCCAGCGCTGCAGCAGCACGTCCCAGAGCCGGTGGCTGCCGCCGATGACCAGCTGACCGGCGGCCTCGGCCCCGCCGACGTCCTGTCTAGCCATGCGCCAGGCAGCGATGATCCGTTCGGCGTGCCGCCGCAAGCGGCCACCTTCTGGCGTCAATTGCATGCCGGAGCGGCCGCGCTCGAACAAGCGCACACCGAGCTGCCTTTCCAAGGCCTGCAGGCGGCTGCTGACGGCGGCCTGCGTGAGGTTTAGCGCCTCGGCCGTGCGGCCGAAATGGCGGTTGCGATCCAGCTCCAGGAAGGTTCGCAGCAATTCCAGGTCCATGATTAAAATGATCTATAAAAACAATAGAAAAATCCATTTGTATTTATCGAAAGCGAGTCCTAGCTTATGTTGCCTCGCTGGACCAAGGAGGTCAGAGTCATGCTCTTGTCGATTTGCAAGCCCCAGGCCCATTGGGCGCTGCTGTTGATGGCGGTGTTTTCGCTGCCGGCGGCGCAGGCCCAGCAGCAGGAACTGCACGAGAGCCTGTTCGGACCGGTCGATGCCCTCGCCAAGGAGGCCAACGAGGCAGGCGCCGGCTTGCTGGCGCCAAAGAACTACTCCGCGGCCGCGGCTCACTACCGCGAGGCCGAAGACAAGCTGCGCCGGGGGCGCAGCATCGAGAGCATCCGTGATGAACTGCGCGATGCCCGGGAGGCCTTGCAGAAGGCCATCGAGGCGGCGCGGCTCGCCCAGGTCACGCTGACGGACGCGATCGAAGCCCGCAACGATGCCGTGGAAGCCGACGCGGAAAAGTTCGCGCCGGACAAATGGCGCAAGGCCGAAGACAAGTTCCGCTCGGCTGCGCTAAAGCTCGAGGACGGCAATGTCAAGTCGGCACGGTCACGCGCGCGTGACGCCGAGCGGCTGTACCGCGATGCGGAGCTGGCGGCGATCAAGGCGAACTACCTGGATGAAACCCGCCGGTTGATCCAACAGGCCGAGGACCGGAAGGTCGATCGGCTGGCGCCGCGGACCATGGACAAGGCGCGCGCCCTGCTGGCGCAAGCCGAAAATCAGCTGACCAGGAATCGCTACGATACCGACGAACCGCGCAACTTGGCGCGCGAGGCCAAGTACGAGGTCTCGCACGCGATGTACCTGGCGAAGGCGCTCGAACCGGTGCGGGCCGACGATGTCACTCTCGAGGAATTCGCCTTGGCCGCCGAGCAGCCCTTGCAACGCATCGCCAGCCGGCTGGACGCTGTAGCCGAGTTCGACGAGGGGCCGGACAAGCCCGCGCAGTTGATCCTGGCGCGCATCGACGGTTTGCAGAAACAGGCGCGGGAGCTCGCGGAGGCGCGTGCCCAGATCGCGGATCTGCAGCAGGAATTGCAGCAGATGGAGCAGCAGCTCGGCACCCAGTCGCAGCGCTTGGCCGCGCAGGAAGAGCAGCGGCGCCGTATCCGGCAGATCGAAAGCCTGTTCGCGCCGGGCGAGGCCGAGGTCTTTACGCAGGGTCGCAATATCCTGATCCGGCCGATTGGCCTGGTGTTTCCGTCCGGCAGCGCGCAGATCGAACCCCGGTATTTCGGGCTTCTGCGCAAAGTGCAGGATGCGATCCGCACCTTCCCGAATGCCACGATCGTGATCGAGGGCCATACGGATTCCTACGGCAGCGACGCGGTCAACATGAAGCTGTCGCAGGCCCGGGCCGAGGCCGTGCGCGAGTACCTGCTGGCCAACGTTCGCGAATTGGCCCCGGAGGACGTGCAAGCGGTCGGCTACGGTGAAACACGCCCGGTGGCGAACAATGAGACGGTCGAGGGCCGCGCCAAGAACCGTCGTATCGATATCGTGCTCAAGCCCAAAGGCTGATACCGCCGCGGGCTGAGCAAGCGGAAGCCTGCCGGCGCCGGTCGACCGGCGCCGGCGAGGGCCGGCGGATGACAGAAAGCAAACGAGAAACAACGGCAAGGGTCATCAGTCTCGGAAGGCACGGATTCGCCGCAGTACCGGACCAGAAAACCCGGGCCGCATTCTGCGCCCAGGCGGAGCAGAAACTGCAGCAGGCACGGCTGCGGTCAGAGCTGGTCACCGCCCGGATAGCGCAGTGGGTCAAGCGTGGCCGGATCGCCCCCAGCGAGCAGCTGGTGAAGGCCGTGCAGCGCATGGACCAGGACTTCGGGCGCGCGGACGCCAGCCTGGAACGGCTACGTAGTGCGAGCGAAGATGACTGGCAGCTACGCCGGCGCGATTGGGAGCTCGCGCTCGACGATTTCACGCAGGCGATCAAGGAGGCCGTCGGTCGTTTCCCTTGAGGCGATCGCGATACCGATGAGGGCTACTCAGCCGCTCCCGCGCGTACGCGTGCGGCCGTGCCGGGCATTTTTCTCGATGAACTCGATGATCATGCCGGCGATATCCTTGCCGGTGGCCTTTTCGATACCCTCCAGGCCCGGCGACGAATTGACTTCCATGATCACCGGACCGTGGTTCGCGCGCAGCAGGTCAACGCCGGCCACGTTCAGGCCCATGACCCGGGCCGCGCGCACCGCCGTGGAGCGTTCCTCCGGCGTGATCTTGATGAGCTGGGCGGAGCCGCCGCGGTGCAGGTTGGAACGAAACTCGCCTTCGCGCGCTTGCCTCTGCATTGCGGCGACAACCTTGTCACCGATGACGAAGGCGCGGATATCCGCACCGCCGGCCTCGGCAATGAATTCCTGCACCAGGAAATTGGCGTGCAGGCCGCGAAACGCCTCGATGACGCTTTCAGCGGCTTTCGTGGTTTCAGCCAGCACGACGCCAACGCCCTGCGTGCCTTCCAGCAGCTTGATCACGACCGGGGCGCCGCCGACCAGGCGCAGCAGGTCGGCCGTATCGTCCGGCGAGTTCGCGATGCCGGTGACCGGCATGCCCAGCCCCTTCCGCGACAGCAGCTGCAGGGCGCGCAGCTTGTCGCGCGAGCGGGTGATCGCGACCGACTCGTTCACCGAGTAGACACCCATCATCTCGAACTGGCGGACGACGGCCGTACCGTAAAACGTCACCGATGCGCCGATTCTGGGGATGATCGCGTCGAAGCCGGTCAACGCCTCGCCACGGTAATGCACGGCCGGCCGGTGGCTAGCGATGTTCATGTAACAACGCTTGTGATTGATCACCCGGACCTCGTGGCCGCGCCGCTCGCAGGCCTCGACCAGGCGAGCCGTGGAATACAGTGCCCGGTTCGTCGACAGGATGCCGATTTTCATCATTTGTCTCCGTATTCAGGAGGTGGTGGGCTGATTCCGGGCCCTTCCTCGTACTCTGCGCGGAATTCCTCCAGCGTGTTTTCCGCTGCCGCCAGTTTCCTGAACGCAGCGACATGGAACAGCGCATCGCCCTCGTGTGCCAGCGGCAGGTTGCTGCGCCCTATGATAATCCCGGCGAACGTGGCCGTGACGAGCGTTTCGCGCTGGCCGAAGGGGTCGCTGACCGTCGCCAGCACGTCACCCTTGGCGACGCGCTGGCCCAGCGCCGCGTGCAGACGCACGACGCCGCTGCCGGGCGCCCGTAGCCAGCGAGTCTCGCGGGCAATCACCGGCTCCACCTGCCGGCGCGCAGCGCGCTGGCGCGGCGGCAGCATGCCCAGCGTGCGCATCACGGCCAGGCAGCCGCGCAGTCCGGCGCGGATGCCGACCTCGTCGAAGCGCAGGGCTTCGCCGGACTCGTATAGCAGGCAGGGGATGTCGTGGTTGGCGGCGGCCTCGCGCAAGGATCCGTCGCGCAGGTTGGCATTGATGATGACGGGCACTCCAAACGCTCTGGCGAGCTCCAGCGTGCGCTCGTCGTCGATGTTCGCGCGGATCTGCGGCAGGTTGGAACGGTGCAAGGCACCGGTATGGATATCGATGCCGTAGTCGGCTTGCTCCACGATCTCGCGCATGAAGAGATGTGCCAGCCGTGCCGCGACCGAGCCTTTTTCGCTGCCGGGAAAGCTGCGATTCAGGTCGCGCCGGTCGGGCAGGTAGCGCGATTTGTCGAGAAAGCCGTGCACGTTGACGATCGGCACGGCCAGCAAGCTGCCGCGTAGCCGTTGCAGGCTCCGCTGCAGCAGCAAGCGGCGGATGATCTCGACACCATTCAATTCGTCGCCATGGACGGCGGCGCAGACGAACAGTCTTGGACCGGCCCGCCGGCCGCAGACGACCTGCACCGGCATGTGGATCTCCGCGTGCGTGTACAGGTCCGCGACGGGCAGGTCCACGGTCGCGCGTTCGCCCGGATTGACGCGCTGGCCCCCGACCTCGATGGGGCGATTGCCGGACTTTCTGCCGCTCATGCGCTTCGCCTGACTCAGCGGCGCCGTGGGCGCTTGCCAACCAGGTAGGAACGGGCCGGATCGACGATGAGGCGCCCGCGCATCGCGGTGCGCCCGAGCAGCATCCGGAAGCGCATGTTGTCACGGGCCGTCAAGGTCAGTTCGATCGGCCATTCCATGTCGGCCAGGACCAGCCGCGTGCCGATCACGAAACGCTGCTCCCGGTGACCGCCGGAGTCGCTGACGAGGCGCCAGTCCAACAGAGGCGCTTCGCAAAAGACCTCGCGGCTGTTGCGGCCCTGCTCCGGATGCATGCCAAAGCGCAACCAGTCTGCGCCGTCCCTCCGAAACGGTTCGATGCCGAAGGTGTGCAGCGCCGAGGTCCGCGCGCCGGTGTCGACCTTGGCTTTGATCGCCGGAATGCCCAGTTCCGGCAGGCCGACCCATTCACGCCAGCCGACCGTCACGCGAGCCGGCCGGGTCACGGCCTTGGGGTGCTGAAACACATGCCGGCATTATGCCGGAAACGGTTTGCAGCCGTGCCCCACCGTCACGATTCCGGCGCCGCGCAGCGGGCTCGCTGGTGACTCAGGCGTCGAAGCCCGTCGTGTAGCGGCGTTTCATCGCCTCGCGGCGTTCGCGGCGCCGGTCGCGGCGCCGGACGTCACGATCCCTGTCCCGCCAATGGTGCAGGACCTCACGGTAAGCGACGAACTCCTCCTCTTCGCCGAACTCGGTCAGCGAGTCTTCGTCGAGCCAGCGGTTACGCAGCGAGCGCACCTGCCGGGCGATATGCTGTTCAGACGACATACTGGTCGAAATCCTCGAGCTGCATCTGCAAAAGGCGCTGCTCGCGAAGTTGCTCGATCCGCCGCCAGCCCGCGTCGCGGACAGCGCTCGGCATCGGCAGGTCCTCGGGCAGTTCCTCGGAATCGGCGTAGCTGAAGTCTTCGTCCATCTCCATCTCGAAACTCAACTCCTCTTCGTCAGGTTCGGGCAAGGGTTCAAAACGCTTCTTCTGTCCCATGTTTCACGATCCTCCCGCTGCTTGCGCCGGCGGTCAGCGCGGTACCGCAGCCGCTCGGCGCCAGTCCCCCGGCATTGGCCGCCGGGCCGGTGCGGGCAATGGCACCGTAGCCCCCCTGGCCACGGACATAGGCCCGGTAGCGGCGCCGGCCGCCGGCCGCACTTTCAGTTCCACCTGGTCCGTTCATCGTCGTCCCTCCGCTGCTCTGCGGCCGACAATGGCGCGATTATATCTTGATGTCAAGATATTTGATCTCGAAATGCTGCCGCGTTATCCTTTGCGCATGCGGGACCTGGTCGACGAATTGCTGGCGGAATGGAGTGGCGAACGCCCGGAACTGGACTGCCAGCCGCTGGGCATCGTGGTGCGCGTGCAGCTGCTCGGCAAGCTGCTTTGCCGCAATGCAGAAGAGGCCTTGCGGCCGCTGGGCATGAAGCTCTGGGAATATGACGTGTTGTCGGCCCTGCGCCGCCAGGGAACGCCGTACCAGCTGTCGGCCTCGGAACTGGCCCGTGCCGCGATGTTGAGTTCCGGTGCGATGACCACCCGGGTCGACCGCCTGGAGCAGCGCGGGCTGGTCCGCCGCCAGGTCGACCCCGAAGATCGGCGTGGCGTGCAGGTCCGCCTGACCAAAGCTGGCCGCCAGCTGATCGATCAGGCGATCGCGGCGCGGCTAAGGGCGGCCGAGCAGCAGCTCGATGCGCTCGGCCCGGCCGAGCGCAAGTCCGTCTCGGACGGCTTGCGCAAGATTCTGCACGAGCAGCAGGCCGCCGTCGTAAACTGAGTTCCTGCATCGGCGCAGGGGCCGACGGTGAGCTTCCGCGAAATCTGGCAGTTTCCGCTGATCAATCTCAGTGACGGCACGCAGCTGAGCCTCAGCCAGCTGGTGATGGCGCTGATCTTCCTGCTGGCGGGCATGTTCGTGCTGCGACGGCTCGAGCGGCTGGTCGCCCGTCAGCTCGAGCGGCGCGGCCTCGCGCCGAACGCGGTCCTTACCGCGCGGCGCGCGACCTTCTATGCCCTGCTGGTGGTGTTGGTCATCACCACGCTCGGCATCTTGAATATCCCGATCACGGCGATGGCTTTTGCCACCGGCGCGCTGGCCATTGGCGTCGGTTTCGGTGCCCAGGCCATCATCAATAACTTCATCAGCGGCTGGATCCTGATGACCGAGCGGCCGGTGCGCATCGGCGATTTTATCGAGGTCGACGGTTCCAACGGCACGGTAGAAATCATCGGCAACCGGTCGACCCGCATCCGACGCACCGATGGCGTTCACCTGCTCGTGCCGAACAGCCAGATGCTCGAGCGAACTGTCGTCAACTGGACGCTGGTGGACGACCGGATCCGGACCAGCGTATCGGTGGGCGTGGCCTACGGCTCGCCGGTACGCGAAGTCGAGCGCCTGCTGCAGCAGGCAATGGCCGAGCATCCGGCGATTTTGCGCGAGCCGGCGCCGGTCGTGGTCTTCGAGGAATTCGGCGACAACGCACTGCTTTTCGATAGTTACTTCTGGGTCGAGGTGCGCAGCGTGATGGAACTCCGCCGCATCCGCTCAGACATGCGCTTCCGTATCGACGAGCTGTTCCGCGAGCAGGGCATCGTGATTGCCTTCCCGCAGCGCGACATCCACTTCGATCGCGGCCAGCCACTGGAGATCCGCTTGACCAATGGCGGTACTCAGGCGGCGGACGAGGGCAGAAGTGGCTGATCCGGCGGCGCCTGCCGATGGCCTGATCTGCGCCTACCGGCTCTTGCCAGGCGGCGGCCAGCGGCTGGAATGGCCGGAAATACGGCGCTGGCAGGCGGGCGACGGCCTGCTCTGGGTGCACCTGAACTTTACCGAGCGCGGGGCCCGTCGTTGGCTGCAAAAGGACAGCGCGGTTCCAGAACCGATCGTCGATGCATTACTGGTCGACGACGGCCGGCCTCGCAGCGAGCGTCACCAGGACGGCTGGCTCGTGATGCTGCGCGGGGTCAACATGAATCCGGGCGCGCAGGCGGAAGACATGGTGGCGATCCGGCTGTGGCTGGAGCCAGACCGGGTCGTCAGTACCTGCCGCAGGCGCCTGCAATCCGTCGCGGAACTGCGCGCCGCGATCGAAGCAGGCCATGGGCCGGCGACGCCGGGAGAGTTGCTGATCGCCTTGCTGCAAGGGCTCACCCAGCGCCTTGCCGAAGCCGTCGACCGGCTGGAAGACGAGATCGACGCGGCCGAGGCGGCGATGCTCGAAGATTCCTCGGTCGAACTGCAGACGCAACTGTCTTCGCTGCGCCGCCGCTGCGCGCGCATGCGGCGGCACCTCGCGCCACAGCGGGAAGCGCTGGAGCGCATCGTGCGCATCGGTGGCGGCTGCCTCCAGCAGGAGGAGATCTGGCAGATTCGCGAGCTGGGCGATCGGGTGACCCGGGCGCTTGAAGACCTGGAACTGGCGGCCGAGCGGGCCATGGTGGCACACGAAGAATTCGTCGCCCGCGTGGCTCAGGAACAGAATGCCCGCATCTATCTGCTGTCGATCGTGGCTGCGCTGTTCCTGCCGCTGTCCTTTCTGACCGGCCTGTTCGGCATGAACGTGGCTGGTTTGCCGGGGCTGGAGTATCCGCGGGCGTTCTGGGTGGTTTCCGGGCTGATGCTGGCGCTGGCGGCCGGCCTGCTCGCCTACTTCCGCTTCAAGCGCTGGATCTGAATCAGCCGTCCTCGGTCTGCAGGCAGTCGCTGACCCGGGCGACTTCCTCGGCGCTGCCGATGATCACCGGCACGCGCTGGTGAATATCATCCGGTTGCCGGTCGAGGATCCGTTCGCCCGGCGCGCAGATCGCCGCGCCACCGGCCTGCTCGATCAGCATGGCCATCGGGTTGGCCTCGTACATCAGCCGCAGCTTGCCCTCGGGCGCCTTCGCTGTCGGCGGGTACAGGAATACGCCGCCCTTCAGCAGGATCCGGTGCAGGTCCGCGACCATGGCTCCGGCGTAGCGGCTGGAGTAGCCCTGTTCCTGAGCCCAGTGCAGGTACCGCTGGTAGCCGGCCGGAAAACTCAGCCGGTTGCCCTCGTTGACCGAGTAATGCGCATTGCGCTCCGGTATCCGCAACCGACTGGCCACGTGGATGAAAGCGCCGATCGCCGGGTCGAGCACGAACATGTCTACGCCCCGGCCGACCGTCATCACCAGTACCGTCGATGAGCCGTACAGCACGTACCCGGCGGCGACCTGCTGTCGGCCGGGCTGTAGCACGGAATCCTCGGTATGCTCGCTGCGCCGGTCGTGGCGGAGGATGCTGAAGATCGTGCCGACACCGCCGCAGACATCCAGGTTCGACGAGCCGTCCAGCGGATCGAACAGCACGCAGTAGCGCCGTTCTCCCTGCCGGTCGTCGCGCAGGATCACCGGCTGCTCGTTTTCCTCGGACGCGACGATCGCCACGCCTTCGCGGCTGCCGAGCGTCCTCAACAGGATTTCGTTGGCGATCACATCGAGTTTCTGCTGCTGCTCGCCCTGCACGTTTTCCTGACCGACCGTGCCAAGCACATCCTCCAGCCTGGCCCGGCGCACCTGCGCGGCGATCATCTTCGCCGAGATCGACAGCGCCGAGAGGATCCACGACAAGGTGCCGGTGGCACCGGGGTGACGTTGCTCCTGCTTCAGGATATGCGCCTGTAGCGTCGTGATCTCGCGGATTTCGGGCAGACTCATCGGTCGATCGTTCGCTCAGCCTGCGGTCTTGACACGGTAATTGCCACGCCGTTCGTCGAAGTCGAGCTGCAGGAGCCCCTGTTGCTCGGCTGCCTTCAGCAGCTCGGTAAAGCTGCCGAAGCCGTAGTGCGCCTCGCTGAAGTCCGGGTACACGCGTTTGACTGCCTGCTTGACCATCGAGCCCCAGACGTCGTCATAGTCGCTTTGCAATGACTCTACGGTCTCCACGATGCGCTCCAGCGCCTCCTGTTGCGGGGAGGCCGCTTTCTTCGCCTTCGTCTTGCGCGAGCGACGGCGGCGCGACACCTCGATCAGGTCGTCGTAGTACACGAACTCGTCGCAGCTGGCCGCGAGGATGTCGGAGGTCGAGTTGCGCACGCCGCAGCCGAGCACCCGCTTGTCGTTTTCCTTCAGCTTGGACACCAGCGGCGAGAAATCGCTGTCCCCGGTCAGCAATGCGAAGACGTCGATGTGTGTCTTGGCATAGCAGAGGTCCAGCGCATCGACCACCATGTGGATGTCCGCGCTGTTCTTGCCGCTGGCCCGTGAGCGAGGGATATCGACCAGTTCGATGCCGAGCTGGTGGAACTCGCGCACGAATTGCCGGTAATGGCTCCAGTCGCAATAGGCGCGCTTGAAGACGATCCTGCCCTTTTCCAGCAGGCGCTTGATGATCAGTTCGATCTCGAATTTCGCGCCCTTGAGGTCCTTGACGCCCAGCGCCAGGTTCTCGAAGTCGACGAAGACGGCAATCTTTGGTTCATTCTCCATGGCCGGCATTCTAACAGGCAGCGCGGTACGGATCGGATCGGCGCACGCATCGGGCGGTCCGCAGGTCGCCGGCGCTCCCGGAATCCTGCCCGGACAGTGATCCGACGGCCAGATCGGCGCGCAGCAAGCACGATGCCGGTGTAAATTGTCGCCCC
>RFHQ01000157.1 GCA_003695765.1 Gammaproteobacteria bacterium | reverse complement strand
CACCGATCGACAAGGAGTGGTGCCGGATGGACAAGACCGAGTTGCTGAATCGCGGGTTGCTGCTGGGCATGGCCCTGTTGTTAATGGCGGCACCGGCGCTGGCCTGGCAGTCGCCGCAGAGCATCCGCGATGCTGCGGCCGCGGCGGCGCGCGCCCACTGGAGTGCCGACGGCGCGCGCGTCGATGCGGTCGCGGACGAGCTGGATCCACGGCTGCGCCTGGCCGACTGTGGCGGGCCGCTGGCCGTGAAACTGCCGTTCGCCAAGCAGCGCAGCACCCGCGTGACGGCCGAGGTCAGCTGCCCGGGGCCGCAGCGCTGGAAGCTCTACGTGCCGGTGCGGCTGGCCGTCTTCCGGCCGGTGGTCGTTGCGGCGCGGGCCCTGCCGCGCGACAGCCTGTTGACGGCCGACGACATTTCCTTGGCGGAACAGGACATCGGCCGGCTGGACTACGGCTACCTCGGGCGGCTCGAAGACGCCATCGGCCAGCGCCTGCGCCGGCCGCTGGCCGCCGGCGAGCCGGTCACGCCCGGCAATCTCGAGACGCCGCCGCTCGTCAGGCGCGGCCAGCGCGTGACACTGGAGGCGCGCAACGGCGGCCTGACCGTGCGGACGGCCGGGATCGCGCTGGGCGAGGGCATCCGCGGGCAGGTGATCGACGTGAAAAACCTGAGCAGCGGCCGGGCGGTGCAGGCGATCGTGCGCTCGGCCCAGTCGGCCGAGGTATTGCTGCAATGAAGCGGGGATGTTCCGGGCTAAAGTTTTGCGGCCGCAGTGCCGATAACGGTGCGGGAGCGACTGCGCCCCGCGTGGAGTAGTGAGACATGGCGGACAAGATCAGCGCTTACGGCCGGGCAGGCCTTGACATAAGCCAGACGCGGAACCGGCCGCTCGGCAAGGCCGCCGAGGCTGGCCGGCCGGCGGAGCCGGGACCGGCGAAGGCCGACGACGCCGTCGATTTCTCGAGCACCGCGACGCAGCTCAAGGCCGTCGAGGCGCGCCTGCGGGAACAGCCGGAGGTCGACCACGCGCGAGTCGCGGAACTGCGCGAGCGCATCGAGTCGGGCCGCTACCACGTGTCACCGGAACGGCTGGCAGCCCGCCTGCTGAAGCTGGAGCAGGAACTCGGTTGAGCCCGCCGACGCCGTGAACGCCGACCGGGACATTGCACCGCGCATGGCCGAGTTGCTGGACCGGCAGGCCGCCGCGCTGGAAAAACTGCTCGACTGCCTGGCGCGAGAGCGCGAAGCGCTGCAGCTGCGCGACGCGGCCGCGCTGGAACTCGCCAGCCGGGAGAAGGAGCAGGCAGTGGGCAGGGTCAGCGAACTCGAGACCAAGCGCCTGGCGCTGGCGCCGGACCTGCCGGCGATGGAGCAGCTGGCCGCCCGCGCGCAGGTAGGCGCCCGCTGGGAACGCTTTCTCGAATTGACCCGCCGTTGCCGCGAGCAGAACGAGGCCAACGGGCGCATGATCCGGCGGCAGCAGGGGCGGGTGTCGGCGGCGCTGCGGCTGCTGCGCGGTGAGGCCGGCGCCGGGCAGGTCTACGGTCCGGACGGCGCCACCGGCAGCCACCGGCCGCGCCCGCCGATCGCCTCCGTCTAGAAGGAGCGCCCCTCGGCGCGTGCGCGGTCCTGCATCGCCTGCACGCGGTCGGCGATCAATTCCAGGCCGCTGAGTTCACAGGGCGGCAACGCGGCATCCGAATGCCCGATCGGTGTGGCCCGCGGTCCCCAGCGCAACACGGCGCCGCCGCGGCTGAGCCCCGCGCCGAAGGCCGTGAACAGCACCAGGTCGCCGGGCGCAATGCGTTCCTCGTGCATGGCCTCCGACAGCGCGATCGGTATCGAGGCCGCCGAGGTATTGCCATAGCGGTCGACGTTGACGACGACCTTCTCTGCGTCGATGCCGAGTTTCTGGGCCGCCGCGTCGATGATGCGGCGGTTCGCCTGATGGGGTACCAGCACGTCGACGTCTGCCAGACCGGCGCCGGCCATCTCCAGCGCGGCCAGGCCGGAACGCAGCATGCCCTTGACCGCGCGGCGAAAGATCTCGCGCCCGTCGAACTGCACGGTCAGTTCCAGCATGTCCTGACGAATCCGGTCCATCGAGGTGCCGAAATTCGGCACCATCAGCGCGCTGGCTGCGGCGCCGTCGTTGCCCAGATCGGCGCCGAGCAGGCCCTCGGCGCTCTCGCCCGCTTCCAGCACCACGGCACCGGCGCCGTCGCCGAAGAGCACGGCCGTGTCGCGCAGCGTCCAGTCCAGGTACCAGGTCAGGCGTTCGGCGGCGATCAGCAGCACGCGGCGGCTGACGCCACCGCCGATCAGGCCGTTGGCGATCGCGAGGCCATAGACGAAGCCGCTGCAGCCGACGTTCAGGTCCATTGCCGCGAGATCCTCGATGCCGAGTCGCTTCTGCACCAGCGACGCGGTGCTGGGGATCAGCAGTTCCGGGCTGACGCTGGCGAAGATCAGCGTGTCGATGTCGTCCGGTTCGCAGTCGGCGGTGGCGAGCGCGCGCCGGGCGGCGACTTCGCCGAGCACGCTGGTGCCAACGTGCGATACGTGCCGCTGACGGATCCCGGTCCGTTCGACGATCCACTCGTCGCTGGTCTCCATGATCGTCGCCAGGTCGTGATTCGTGAGCACGGCCGGCGGCGCGCAGTGGCCCCAGCCGGTGAT
>RFHQ01000024.1 GCA_003695765.1 Gammaproteobacteria bacterium | reverse complement strand
GCCGGGGTCTGGGGCACGCGCACGAACACGCCGGATTCGCTGCAGAACATTCGCGTCGGCGATCCCCGCGCCGAACTCGACCCGCGGCTCGACTTCGACCCGGAGCGCGACGCACTGATCAACAAGCGCATGCCCAGCGCCTTTCACGAGACGAATCTGCCGTCCTTGCTCGTCTGGCACCAGGTCGACACGCTGATCATCACCGGCGGCAGCACCTCGGGTTGCGTCCGCGCGAGCGCCGTGGATGCGCTGTCGCACGGCTACCGGGCGATCGTGGTCGAGGAGTGCGTGGCCGACCGCCACGAGATCCCGCACTTCGCGAATCTCTGCGACCTGATGCTGAAATACGCCGACGTCGAGCGTTTCGCGACCGTGCGCGACTGGCTTCAGGCCCACCCGGGTTGCCGGCCGATCCGCGCGGCGCGCGGTTGCCCGTTCTGAAAGCGGGCCGCCCGGGCAGGGCCCGGGCGGCCGCCGCTCAGTTCTCCATCTCGACCTCGACGGCCTGAATCGTGTCGTTCGGATTCTCGTCGCCGTCGGCCTTCACCAGGTCGCCGGCCTGCAACTGCGCGAAGAAGGCATTGGCGTCGGCGAACGGCGTGCCGTCGGCCATCCGGAAGACCGTGCTGTTATCGGTCATGACGGTGACGCCGAGAATCGAGAAACTGGGGTTCGCGATGCTGCCGGCGTCGACGAAGCCCTGCAGTTCCGCCTCGGAGTTCGGCGGCGTCGGCAGGTCTTCGCGTTCCAGGCGGGTCGCGAGCACGCCGCCGGGATTCGCGCCGTCGTCGACCCCGCGGATCTCGAGATAATCGCCGGCCGACACATCGGCCAGCGAGAACGGCTCGACCTTCAGGTTGCTCTTGTCCTCGACCCGCGTGCTGGTGTCGACTCGCACGCTGACGCCGAACACCGTGACCAGGTTGTTCGCGGCGTCGACGCTGTCGACCTGACCAGTCAGGCGCACCGCGCTGGCGCGCCGCACCTCGACCTTGCTGGCAACCAGCACGCCGGCGCCATCGACGCTGCCTTCGGCCTCGACCTTGACATTCAAAGCAAGGTCGGCGGCGCTGGCGGCGGTGCCGTCTTCGAAGACAAAACTGGTCTGGGCATTGGTCGTCACCGGCTGGTCGGCCACGTCGAAGTCGCCGGCATCGACGAAGCGCGTGATGAAGCCCTCGATCTCGATTTCATCGACCTTGCCGGTGTTGATGCGGTCATCGGCGCCGACGCCGGGCGCATCGGGCTCGATCTTCGTCGCCAGCAGCTCGCCGCCGCCTCCGAAGCTGTCGCCCTTGACCTCGACGAAATCGCCATCGGCGAAAACACCACCGGGGAAGGCATTGTCGATGACCGCCGGCACGGCGCCGTAGTCCACCAGCAGTGCGCCGATCATGAAGGTCTTTGCAACCGTATTGAGGTTGCTGACGGCACCGTGCACCTCGACCAGATTCGCCGCTTGCGGGTTCTGTGGCTCGATGCGCGTGGCCTCGATCGTCCCGCCGGCGGAATCGACGAACAGGCCGCTGACCTCGATCCGGTCGCCGACGTTCAGGCCGGCCAGCGAGGCCGTCGGGATCGTATCGTCGAAGGAGGTATCGGCGTCGATGTTCACCGTTTGCCCGGCGACCACGATGCGGCTGGCCAACGGGTCGATGCTGTCGATCGGCCCCTCGACGGCCTCGTTCGCATAGACCGTCTTCGCGCTCAGGCTCGCCGCATCGGGATCGAAGCTGACGATCACGACGTCGCCGACTTCCAGGTCGGACTGGCTGCCGGGGCTGTCGTCGATCAGGAAGTCGGCATTGTTGGTGCCGATGTGTTCACCATTGACGACGATGCTGCCGAAGCCGCTGACCGTGCCCACCGAGACGCCCAGCCGCTCGATGCCGGCGATCTGCGAGCCACCGCCACCGCCGCCGCCGCCGCAGGCGGCCAGCAGCAGCATCAGCCACAGGGCAAAGGGGAATCCGCTCTTAATCCTGATCATGACTGTCTACCTGTGTGTCGTCATTGTCGCCCTGGATGGCGAATAGGCCGACGCCGGCGCGCACGCGCTGGTCGGCTTCGCCCGGCTCGGCCGCATGGCGGGTGAGCCAGTCGTCAACGGCCTCGAGAAAGGCTTCGCCCTGTCGCTCGAGGAACGCATGGAAGGCGGGCAGGTCCGCGGCCCGCAAGGCGGGGTTCGTGGCGCGCCCGAGGAACCAGCTGCGATCACCGGCCGGCACCGCGATGTTGTGGTTGATGTTGTTGCCAAGATCCTGAAGGAAGGAACCGGCACTGAGCAGCCACTGCGGGTCGGACTGCACCGGCATGTAGTAACGGCTCAGTGCCCGCAGCCGCCCGTTGCGTTCCTCGACCGCACCGACGCGTATCAGTTCCTTGAGCATCGCGCTGTGCGGGATGTCGCCGGCATAGCGGTCGCACAGCGCCTCGAACGAGGCCGGACCCTCGTCGAGAGTGAGTTCCCGGGGCTCGCCGCCCGCATCGAGAAAATCCGGATCCTGGTGCCAGCCGGACAGCACCCGGGTCGCGTCGGTGCTCTTGCTGACCGGTGTCTCCGCCGGCGCGGCGGCTGCATCGCGCAGGCGCTTGACTTCCTTGCGGCCGATGCCGGTCAGCAGCGACACGCGCGAGATGTTCGTCGGCCGACCGTCGATACCGTAGTCCCGCGTTGCGACCTCGACGAACACGGACTTGGACAGCAAGGAAAACTCGCGCCAGGTCATGCCGCCTTTCAGCAGCAGGCTCGCGATCGGCCGCAGCAGCATGCGGCAGGCCGCGATGATCGCGGATTTTTCCGAATCCATGGACATATATGGGTAAAATATACCCACATACAAAGAAAGAAGCAAGCGACGCAGGTCTCATTCCACGCCAGCCGCCGGCGATCGTCGATGCACTTGGCGAGGGGCTAACTCCCTGTCTCACAATGCCAATCGGCACCCGCGGCGCAGCCCTGTCCGGACCGCCGCCGAAGCCTTGCGGCGATCTTAGCGCAATCCGCCTCTGTCCGCTGATCGGCCGGCCACGGCACGCGCCGCGCTGCAACAGCGGCTAAACTGCGCGGCCGCCGCGATGCGGAGGGCCGCCATGAGCAAGCCAATGATCGTCGTCGTGAACGGCACGGCCGGAGAGGGCCACTGGGCCGTGCACTACCTGCTGCAGACCGGTCGCTTCCGCGTGCGGGCCACGGCACGCCGCCCGGACAGTGACCGGGCGCAGCAGCTGATCGCGATGGGCTGCGAGGTCGTCGGTGCGGCGACCGAGGACGCCGAGGCGCTGCGCCGCGCTTTTGCCGGCGCCGCCGGCATCTACGGCACGACGATCTACGACATCCACGCGCGCCGCTACGACCCGGCGAACCCGAAGGAGATGGCGCAGGGCGAAGCCCTGCTCGCCGCGGCCGCCGACTGCGGCACGCTGGAACATTTCATCTTCCAGACCATGACCCGGTTCGAGCGGCCGCCCGAAGCGCTCGGCCTGGAGGCGCCGAT
>RFHQ01000002.1 GCA_003695765.1 Gammaproteobacteria bacterium | reverse complement strand
CGTCGGGACCGCTGGCGGCCTGGATCCAGACCTCGCGCCGGGCGCGCTGCTGCTGCCGGCCGAATTGCGCCTGGCTGGCGGTGAGCGCCTGCGGCTGCCCGCCGACTGGCATGCGGCGGTACATACTTGCCTCGCAGCACGGCTGCCTGTCGTTGCCGGGCCGCTGGTGAGCAGCCGGTCGGCGGTCGGCGATGCGGTGGCCCGACAGCGCCTGCGCGAGCGCAGTGGCGCGCTGGCCGTGGACATGGAGTCCTACTGGCTGGCGCAGGCCGCAGCAGCGGCCGGCGTGCCCCTGCTGGTCCTGCGCGCGGTGGCCGATCCCGCCGCTGCGCGGCTGCCGCCGCCGTTGCTGGCTGCGCTGACCCCGGATGGCGGCCTGCGCTGGCAGGCGCTGCTGGCCTGCTGGCGGCCCGCCCTGTGGCCGGGGCTGTGGCGCCTGCGGCGGGACTTTCGCCGCGCGGCGGCGAGCCTGCGCGTCGCGCTGGCCACGGACGCGACGGCACTGTTCCCGCCGCGCGGTTGAGCCCGGCCGGCACCGGCAGTCTGGTATCATCCCGGGCTTTGTCGGCGACCACGGCAGGTCCATGGGCATTCCACTGATCCAGACGTATCGCGTCGGGAAGTACATTCTCGAGCAGAAGCTGAAGGGCAACCGCCACTATCCGCTGGTGCTGATGCTCGAGCCGCTGTTCCAGTGCAACCTGGCCTGCGCCGGCTGCGGCAAGATCGACTATCCGGAGGAGATCCTGCGCAAGCGCGTCTCGGTCGACGAGGCCCTGGCCGCGGTCGACGAATGCGACGCTCCGGTCGTGTCGATACCCGGTGGCGAGCCGCTGATCCACAAGGAACTGCCGGCCATCGTCGAGGGCATCATCCAGCGGCGGAAGTTCGTCTACCTGTGCACCAACGCGCTGTTGCTGAAGAACAAGATCGACCAGTACCAGCCGTCGCCGTACCTGACGTTTTCGATCCACCTCGACGGCAATCGCGAGCGCCACGACGAGGCCGTCTGCCGCGAGGGCGTGTTCGACCGCGCGGTCGAGGCGATCTCGCTGGCGCTGGAACGCGGCTTCCGCGTGACCATCAATTGCACATTGTTCTCCGAGGAGTCACCCGAGGAGGTCGCGGACTTCTTCGATTACGTAACCGAGCTCGGCATCGAGGGCATCACGGTGTCGCCTGGCTACAGCTACGAGCATGCACCCCGCCAGGACGTGTTCCTCGGCCGCCGGCAGAGCAAGCGCCTGTTCCGCGAGATCTTCCGCATCGGCCGCGAGCGCGGCAGCCGCTGGCCCTTCAATCATTCGGGCCTGTACCTGGATTTCCTCGCCGGCAACCAGACCTATGAGTGCACGCCGTGGAGCAATCCGACCTACAACGTCTTCGGCTGGCAGCGGCCCTGCTACCTGCTGGTAGACGAGGGCTACGCGGGCAGTTACCGGGAACTGATCGAGACCACGCCCTGGGAGAAATACGGCACCGGCCGCAACCCGAAGTGCAACAACTGCATGGCCCATTGCGGCTACGAGGGCACGGCCGTGGACGACACCTTCGCCCATCCGCTGAAGGCGCTGCGGACCTGGCTGCGCGGCCCGCGCCTCGACGGCCCGATGGCGCCGGAGTTGCCGGTGGTCGAGGCCCCGCCCAGCGGCGTCGAGGTGCCGGTCGACGAGATCGGCCGGCGCGGGGCCGCCGACGAGACCTGAGCCGGTCCGGCCGATGGCCCGCCAAACCGGCATCGCACTGACGGTCGCCTGGCTTGCGCTGCGCCTGCTGAGCATGGTGTTGCCGTCCGGGCCGCTGGCGGCAGCGCTGGCCACGACCCCGGAAGCCGTGGTCGAACGGCTGCACGCCGGCCTGCAGGCGATCGACCGGCGCTTTGCCGCAGACGACCGCGACGGGCGCCGGGCGGCGACGGCGGAACTGCTCGCGCAAACCCATGACCTCGAGCAGATGGCACGGCTGGCGCTGGGCCGCCCCTGGCGCGAGCTGGACGAGGCCCAGCGGCAGCGTTACCTGGCCGCGTTCGCGGAACTCAGCGTCTCCGGTTACGCGGACAATTTCGTGGACATCCAGGGCGACCGTTTCGAGACGCTGGAGTCGCAGCCGGTCTCCCGTGGCCGGGTCGTCGTCCGGACCCGGCTGATCCCGGCCAGCGGCGATCCGGTCGCGATCGACTACACGCTGAAGCCGGACGGGGACAGCTGGCGGATCATGCACGTGCGCGTCGATGGTGTCAGCGACCTGGCGCTGAAGCGCAGCCAGTACTCGGCATTGCTGGCGCGTGACGGTTTCGACGCGCTGATCGAATACATCTATGCGCAGGCCGGCGTGGCCGAATCGGCGCCGCCGCCGGCGCTGGCCGGTCCCGGCGGGCCGCCGGCCTGATCGCCGCTAGCCGGCAGTCGCGCGGCCGTCGAAGCCCAGGCGCCGCGCGCGGCCCAGCGCGCTCATCGGGAAGTAGTGGCGGTAGAGGTTGTAGTTGATCATGAAGCCGCGCTGCAGCTCCGTGCCCTGGGCCAGGCGCTTCGCGAGGACCGGGTCGCGCAGCGCGACCCGCGCGCCGACGCCGTAGCCCGGGAAGCCGGTCCCAGTGTATTGCGGCTCGTCCCAGCTGCCGTCCTGCTGGCGTTGCGCCAGAAAGGCGAGGCCGGCGTCGATGGCGGCGCGGTGCCTTTCCGCGCCGGCGGCCAGCAGCCCGAGCAGCGCCCAGGCCGTCTGCGACGGCGTGCTCTCGCCGTGGCCGATCAAATCCGGGTCCATGTAGGAAGCGCAGGTCTCGCCCCAGCCACCGTCCTGGTTCTGGCAGGCGGCCAGCCAGTCGGCCGCGGCCGCGACCCAGCCGCTGTCCGCCGGCTCGCCGATCGCGACCAGCGCCTGCAGGACGGCCGAGGTGCCGTAGATGTGGTTGACGCCCCAGCGCCCGAACCAGCTGCCGTCTTCTTCCTGCTCCGCGCGCAGGAAGGCCAGCCCGCGCTGCACGGCCGGGTGCTCACGGGGTATGCCCAGCGCCGCACAGGCCTCGATCACATGGGCCGTCACGTCGGCGCTGGGCGGATCCAGGGTCTCGCCGAAGTCGCAGAACGGGATCCGCGTCAGCAGCCGGCGGTCGTTGTCGCGGTCGAAGGCCCCCCAGCCTCCGTTGCGCGACTGCATCGCCAGCATCCAGTCCGTGGCCCGGCGCATTGCGGCGTCCATGCCGGGCAGTTCCAGTCCGATGCGCTTCAGGCGTTGCAGACAGATCAGCACCACGGCCGTGTCGTCGATGTCCGGGTAATGCAGGTTGGCGCGCTCGAAGGCCCAGCCGCCCGGCTCGACGCCCTTGACCGTCTGCGTCCAGTCGCCCGGGTAGCGGACCTCCTGCGCCAGCAGCCACTGCGCCGCTGCACGCAGCGTTGGCGAATCGGCCGGCTCGCCGCAGTCGAGCATCGCAAGGATCGCCAGCGCCGTGTCCCAGACCGGCGACTCGCTGGCCTGCAGGTAACGACACTCGCCGCGCGTGAAGGTCCAGTGGGCCTCCAGGGCCGACAGCGCACGCCGCATGACCGGGTGGTCCAGCGCATAGCCCTCGGCGTGCAGCGCCATGACCGCGTAGACCCACGGCGGCTGGATACCGCCCCAGGCGCCGTCGGCGTCCTGGTGGCGGACGATCCACTCGATGCAGCGCGCGATCGCCGCGCGCCGTCCCGGCGTCAGGCCGGCATTCTGCAGCGCATGCAGGATCCGGTCGGCGGCCAGGAAGAAGCCGCTCCAGGAGAGCCAGCCCTCGCGCCGCGGCAGCCGGTAGTCCATCGCGTCCCGCCCGCCGGGAAACAGTTCGTCGAGGCGCCGCCCGGCCGGCAGCGGGCGGACATGGCGGCGCGCGGACAGCAGCGCGATCGGCAGCATGGTCGCGCGTGCCCAGCAGGCGAAGTTATAGATGTTGAACGGAAACCAGCGCGGCAGGCGGATCAGTTCCGGCGGCAGGTTCGGCGTCGCCTGCCAGGGCCACTCGCCGATCAGGGCCAGCCAGTAGCGGGTGAACACGCGGGTGCGCGGCAGGCCGCCGTTGGCCAGGATCCACTCGCGCGCGCGGCGCAACGGCTCGGCGTCCGGCGGATAGCCGTAGGCGCGCAGCGCCGCGTAGCTCTCGACCGTCGCGTTGATGTCGCCGGTCGGTGCCTGGTAATAGATCTCCCAGGCACCGTCCGCGCGCTGCCGCTCGAGGATGCCGCGCAGCAGGCCGTCGGTGTCCGGGTAGCGGTAGCCGATCACGTGGAAGGCCAGCAGCCACTCGGCCTCCATGCAGGCATTGGA
Source organism: Gammaproteobacteria bacterium (assembly GCA_003695765.1). Classification (GTDB taxonomy): domain Bacteria; phylum Pseudomonadota; class Gammaproteobacteria; order Steroidobacterales; genus J054. Next base: position 15,686 of record RFHQ01000002.1, on the reverse strand, counting down.
TTCGAGCATGCCGGCCCAGAAGCCCTCGGGCGACTGTTGCTCGCGCAGCCACGCGGCGGCCGCGGCGATCGCCGCATTCACCGGCGTGTCTCGAGCGTCTCTGATGCGGGCCAGCGCGTCCATAAGGCGCGCTAAGCACAATGGATCATCGATCCGCTGTCAAGTGGCCTGCGCCGCGCTCCGCAGCGAGTGTCAGCCAGGCCGCAAGCAGGCCGGGCAGGCCCAGCAGCAGTTCGCGTCCACGCTTCAGCAGCGAGACCAGCAACGCGCTTTCCGGGCCGACACCGGCCAGCGCAGCCACCAGCATGATCCCTCCGTCCTGTACGCCCAGCGCGCCGGGCACCAGGAAGGCGGCGTTGCGGATCGCCTGGAACAGCGCCTCCAGCACCAGCGCTTCGCGCCAGCCGGCATCGACGCCGAGAAAATGCAATGCCAGCCAGACTTCGCCGGCACCGAGGAACCAGGCCAGCAGCGCCCAGCCGGCCGAGCGCCAGGCCAGCGCCGGCCGCCGGTACAGGCCGGTGATCGCGTCGTTCAGGCTCGCGGCCGTCACGGCACCGCGCTCGAAGGCGTTGCCGCCGAGCAGCTGGGCGAGCCGCGCGAGGAGGCGCCCGACCAGGCCGGAGTGTTGCAACAGCACGAAGCCGCCGAGGCCCGCGGCGCCGAGCAGCAGCCCGCCGGCCAGCGAAGTCAGCGTCGCTGCCTGCGGCGCGCCCAGCCAGGCCAGCAGGACGCCGGTCAGGATGAAGGGCACGAGCGTGGCCACGCTGAGCGTCAGGTCGACCAGGATCACGGCCGCGGCGAGGACGCCGGGCACGCCGGCGCGCTGGGACAGCCGCCCGCGCAGCAGGTCGCCGCCGACCTGGGCCGCCGGCAGCAGGCTGTTGACCGACTCGCCGAGCCAGCGCATCCAGCAGAGGCGGGCGAAAGCCGGGCGGACCGGTGCCGCGCGCAGCAGGCAGTCCCAGGCGCGCGTGTCGGCCAGCAGCGGCAGCAGGTGGAAGGCGGCGATGGCGACGAGACCCCAGCCGGTGCCGGCCAGCGCCGGGCCCAGGCGGCCCCAGTCCTGGGCCAGGACGATCCAGGCGAACAGCGCGCCGCCGCCGAACCATAGCAGGATCGCGGCGCGGCGGCTGTTCACGCGCGGGTCCGGGCGGCCGGCCAGGCGGCGAGCAGCGCCGGCAGCACCAGCAGTGTCGTGAGCAGCGTGACACTCATGCCGATGCTCAGCAGCAGGCCCATCGACGCGGTGCCCGGGTGCGGCGACAGCAGCAGATTGCCGAAGCTCAGGATCGTGGTCAGGCTGGAGAACAGGATCGCCCGCGCCGTGCTCGTGCGCAGCGGATTGTCTTCCGGACTGTGCGTGAATCGCGCCCGCTGCACCATGTGGATGCCGTTGTCCACGCCGATGCCGAACAGCAAGGGCAGGGCAATGACATTGGCGAAGTTCAGGGGCGCGCCCAACAGCACCATCAGGCCGAGGCTCAACAGCGCCGCCAGCAACAGCGGCGACAGCACCAGCAAGGTCGCCACGAGGCTGCGCATCAGCACCAGCAGCAGCAGCGTGATTACGACGACCGCGCTGCTGAAAGCCTGTTGGAAGGCCTGCACGACGGCGTCGCCGGCGCGCAGCGCGATCACCGGCTCGCCGGTGGCATCGGGCACGACGGCCTGCACGGCATCGACGAAGGCCCGCAGGCCGGCGTTGCTCTCCACGTCGACGCCGGGCTGTACGTTGATGCGCCGCGTGCCGCTCCTGCCGATCCAGCGCCGCCGCAGGCTGTCCGGCAGCTGCGCCGGGTCGAGAGCGGGCTCCATGGCCAGCGACAGTTGCCGCAGGCTCTGCGGCAGCCAGCCGAGCAGATTGTGCTCCAGGCGCCGCAGCAGAGCGGCCTGCGCCTCGGGTTTGGTCTCGCTGGCCTGTTGCAGCAGCTCGGCCAGCCGGGCCGCGGCCCGGGCCGCAGCCGGTCCCAGCGCATCGCCGCGCGCGGCCCGGGCCTCCAGCGCCGCGGCCAGCCGCTGCAGTTTCGCCAGGCCCTCGCCCGGTGGCGGATCTTTCGGCGGCGGCGGCTCGCCGAGGTCGGGGCCCAACGCCAGTGCCAGTTCGTCGACGATGAATAGCTTGTCCTCGTCGGCGTCGGGCACGAAGTCGTCCAGGCTCCGCGTTTCGCGGACTTCGGGCAGCTCCTCAAGGCGCGCCCGGCGTTGCGTCCAGGCATGGTCGTCGTCGGCGAGGATCTCGATGCTCATCAGCGGATCGTCGCTGTTCGCCATCAATTCGCGCACTGTCGCGACCGACTCGCTCTGCGGGTCGCGCAGGTTCAGCGTGTTGCGATCGAATTCCAGCTGCGGCAGCAGCCACGCGGCGGCGGCGGCTGCGAGGGCGGTCGTACCCAGCACCGCCGCGCGATGGCGGCGCGGCAGCTCCAGCAGGGCGGCGGCGCGCCCGCCGGACGGTGGCTGTTGCCAGGCAGGCGGCACCGGCAGGCGCTGCAGCAGGGCTGGCAGCAGCACGAGATTGAGGCCGAGATTGATGAACATGCCGGTGCCGGAGATCAGTCCCAGCTCGGCGACCCCGGCAAAGGCGGTCGGCAGGAAGGCATAGAAGGCGGTAGCGGTGGTCAGCGAGCAGATCGCCAGCGAGCGGGCCACGGAAGCGACGGCTTCGCGCAGCGCCTCGGCCTGCGGCAGTCCCCGCCCCAGCAGTTCGCGGTAGCGCAGGCAGATGTGGATCGAGTAATCGACACCCAGGCCGATGTACAGCACCGCGAAAGCGATCGAGATCAGGTTCAGGTGGCCGACGGCCAGCGTCGCGAAGGCCGCCGTCATCACGAGGCCGCAGAGCAGGGTGAGCAACGAAGCCAGCGCCAGCCAGGCCGAGCCCAGCCCGACCAGCAGGACGATGCTGATCGCAAACAGCGCCAGTGTCCCGGCGAGTTGCGCGCCACGCATGGCGCTCAGCAGTTCTTCGTAGGCGAGGGCCGCGTCGCCGGTAATGCGCAGGCGAACGCCGTGCGCGGCGTCGAGCTGCAGCGCGGCCGCGGTCTCGCGAATCGCCTGCATGGCCGGTTCGGCCGCCAGCAGGTCGCTGAAATCCAGCCGCGGCTTCAGCAGAACGAAGCGGCGCGTATCCGGGCCGTCGCCGTCCGGCGGGGCCAGCAGTCGTTGCCATGACAAGGGCGCATCATGGCCGGCCAGGCTCGCCGCGACCGCCTGCTCGAATTCCGCCAGCACGCGCGGCAGTTCCTTGCCCAGTTCGAGCTCGTCTTCTTCCAGCGCCAGCGTCAGCGTGTCGGCGAAACGCGCGAGCGACGGATCCTGGCTGAGCCGGCCGAGCAGCGGCTGGACTTCGAGCAGGCGGTCGGCGAGGGAGGCCAGCTCGTCCTCGTCCAGGTACAGGAAGGCATTGCGCCGGAAGAATTCGTCCAGGCCGGGCGCGTGGACGTCGACGAACAGATCCTGTCGCCGCGCCAGCGCCTCGGTCAGGCGACCGGCCGCGGCATCCGCCGCTTCCGGGCTGCCGGCATCGATCACGATCAGCAGGCTGTCGACGCTCAGCGGGAACTCGTGCTTGTAGCGCTCCCAGGCCTGCCGGAACGGCAGTTCGGCTGAGATCATGCTGGCCGTGTCGGTGCTGATCTGCAGCCGCTGCTGGGCGTAATACAGGCAGCCGGCCGTCGCCAGTGCCGCCAGTGCCAGCACGCCGATCGCGTGGCGCTGCACCTGCTCGAGCAGGACGTTCATCGGCGGTTACGGCCGCGCGCGGCTGCGGCCCCTGCTGCTGTCGCCGCTCGCATGTTCAGGGCAGCGTGATTTCGATGTCGGTGCCCGGTGGGGACACCTCGAACTGCACTTCGTCGAAATGCGGCGCCCGGAAGCGCGGCCGGTAGCCGCGGGAGAAGCCATAGGGTTCCTTCGGCACGCCGAACAGGCCCTGATCCAGGCTGCCGTTGCCGTTGCGGTCGTGAATCACCGTGACCGCGTACAGCCCGGGCGCGAGCGCCGGGAAGCGGGCCACGGCGACACCGTGGTCGTCGGGCGTGACCGCGACTTCGGCCAGTGGCGTTTCCAGGAAGCCTTCCGGCGAATCGTAGAGGCTCACGATGCAGGCGCCGCCGCGGCTGCTGTCGACGTGCCGGATCGTCACCGTCAGCGGCACGGCGTCATCCGCTGCCGCTGCCGTGCCCGCCAGCAGAAGCAATACGGCGCAGGCGGCGGCACAGGCCATCGGCCGGGCGGGCCACCTCGTTGTGGCAGTCACGTTCATGAATCGCAGGGTCTGTTCGGTGGCACCCATCCTAACATCGCCGGCCCCGCCGCTCGCGGCAACGCATCAGTCGGCCTCGCGCTCCAGGTCGCAACAGTGTACCGGCTCGCGGCTGAGAACGGCGGCGCGCACCGGGTTGGGCCGGAAGACCGTGCAGCCCTTGAGGCCGGCCCGGTGGGCCGCGTGGTAGACGTCGGCGAAGTCTTCGAAAGGACAGTCCGCGGCCACATTGATGGTTTTGGAGATCGCGTTGTCGACGAAGGGTTGCAGTTCGGCCTGCATGGCCAGGTGCGCCCGCGGGGCAATGCCGGTCGCTTCCCGGAAGGCGGGCGGCGGCGCCTCGCCGGGGTGCAGATCCTGCCACAGCCGCCAAGCGTGGTCCTCGACGCGGACGGACCGGGCGCTGCCGTCTTCCTGCAGCACGCGGCGCTCGTAGTCCAGCGCGAACACCGGCTCGATACCGCTGGACACGTTGTGGGCCAGCAGGCTGATCGTGCCGGCCGGCGCGATCGCCAGCAGGTGGCTGTTGCGCAGGCCGTGCCGGGCGATCGCATCGCGCAGCCGACCCGGCAGGCGGCGGATGTAGGGGCTGGCGAGATAGGCGTCGCGCTCGAAGCAGGGAAACCGGCCGCGCTCGCGCGCCAGCTCGATCGAGGTCGCGTAGGCCTGGTCGCGGATCTGCCGCAGGATGCTGCGCGCCGTGTCCCGTGCCGCGTCGCTGTCATAGGCCTGGCCCAGCATGATCAGGGCATCGGCGAGACCGGTCACACCCAGCCCCAGTCGGCGGCTGGCACGCACGGTCTCGGCCTGGACCGGCAGCGGAAAGCGCGAGGCGTCGATCACGTCGTCGAGAAAGCGCACGGCCAGCGCCGTGTATTCGCGCAGTGCTTCGAAGTCCAGCCGCGCGCGGGCCGTGAACGCGCCCTGCACGAAGCGGGTCAGGTTGAGCGAGCCGAGATTGCAGGCCCCGTACGGGGGCAGCGGCAGCTCGCCGCAGGGATTGGTGGCGGTGATCTGCTCGCAGTAGCGCAGGTTGTTCTCGCGATTGATCTGGTCGATGAACAGCACGCCAGGCTCGGCCACGTCGTAGGCGGCGCGCAGCAGCCGCTCCCAGAGGCGCCGCGCCGGCAGCACGCGGACGACCCGGCAGGGGCGCGCTTGCGCGTCGCCGGTCCAGCGTCGCTGCACCAGTTGGTCGGCCGTCTCGCCATCCTCCAGCGGAAACAGCAGCGGCCAGTCGGCGTCGGCGTCGACGGCCTGCAGGAAGGCATCGCTGACCTGCACCGACAGGTTGAAATTCCGCAGTTCGCCAGGTTCGCGCTTGGCGTCGATGAAGGTCTCTATGTCCGGATGGTCGCAGCGCAGCGTCGCCATCATCGCGCCGCGGCGCGCGCCGGTGGACAGCATCGTCGCGCACATCGCGTCCCAGATGCGCATGAAGGAAACCGGCCCGGAGGCGATCGCGCCAGTGCGTTGCGCACGCGTGCCGGCGGGGCGCAGGGTCGAGAAATCGTAACCGATGCCGCCGCCCTGCTGCATGGTCACGGCGCCGGCCTTCAGCGCATCGAAGATGCCCTCCAGCGAGTCCTCGATCACGCCCATGACGAAGCAATTGAACAGCGTGACCTCGCGGTCGGTGCCGGCCCCGGCGAGGATGCGCCCGCCCGGCAGGAAGCGGTAGCCGCTCAGCAGGCGCTCGAAGGCCTGCGCCCAACGCTCGCGGTCCGTGGTCTCGGTGGCTGCGATCGCGCGGGCCACGCGCCGCCAGCTGTCCGCGAGGCTGCATTCGCCCGGGGCGCGGTACTTGCTCTCCCAGACGAGCTGGGCGATGTCCGCAGGGCTGTGCAGGGCTTCGGCCATCGTCGCTGCCGCGGCCCCGGGCTGCCGGCGCCCGGTTGCTGGCCGCTCTGCCGATGATAACCGTTGCCGGCGATCGGTTATGCTGGCGTACCGGAACCATGGAGCGGGCCAATGCGGACTGCGTGGCGATACCTGCCGGCGCTGATGATGGCCGCGGCGCTGGCGGGGCCGGCCCAGGCCGGCTGGCTGCAGAAGCTGTTCGGCTTCGGCCAGGACGAGCCACAGGCCGAGGCGGCGCCTGCCGGCGCCAGCACGGCGCTCGACGCCGGCACCATCGGTGCCGGCCTGAAGCAGGCACTGGAAATCGGTGCCGGCCGGGTCGTCGAGCGGCTCGGGCGGGTCGATGGTTTCAATGCCGATCCGCAGGTGCACATCCCCTTGCCGGATGAGTTGGCGAAACTGCGTTCGGCGCTCGACCGCGTCGGCATGGCGGGCAAGCTGGACGAGCTGGAGCTGGAGCTGAACCGCGCCGCCGAGGCCGCCGCGCCACGGGCCGGCGAACTGTTCGTCGCGGCGATCCGCGAGCTGACTCTGGACGACGCGCTGGCCATCTACCGTGGGCCGGACGACGCAGCGACGCGCTATCTGCGCGACAAGATGGCCGGGCCGCTGTCGGCGGAGCTGCTGCCGGTGGTCGAGCAGAGCCTGGACCAGGTCGGCGCGGCCCGGACCTACGAAACCGTTGTCGGTCGTTACAACGACTTGCCCTTCGTGCCGCCGGTCCAGGCCGATCTCGACAGCTGGGTGGTGGCGCGGGGGATGGACGGCCTGTTTTTCTACCTGGCGCGCGAGGAGGCGGCGATCCGGCACGACCCGGTGAAGCGTAGCACTGAGCTGCTACGCAAGGTCTTCTCTGGCCAGTAGCGACGGCCTCAGGCGCTGGCCTGGATGGCGGTCGCCGGGCCGCACGGCAACAAGGGCACCGTCTTGTGCACCCAGTTCTTTGGATCGCTGCGGTGCGCAGGGCAGGGCAGCACGCGGATCTGCTCGTCGGCGAGTTCGCGCCAGGCGCGCCGGTCGATCGTGCCCTGGCGCTGCGCGAAGGCCAGCGTCATCCGGCGCGCCTGCAGCAGCGTACGGTCGGTCTCGACCAGCAGTTCTTCGCTTGGCCGTGCCGCCTGTACCGGCCGCGTGGTCTTGAGCACGGCGTAGTCCTCGTCCATGACGACGTCGCGGGTCAGCGCCAGCAGTTGTGCGTGTTCTTCCGCGGTGGCACCGCGGACGCGGCTGCCGTCACGGGCCGTGATTTCTCCTTTCGGCATCAGCAGGGCCATATGGATGAGGGTATTGTGCTCGTCGACCGGCGTGACGAAGGCGGTCACGATCTGCGGCGGGTAGTCCGGCTGGTAGTTCGTGTTGCGCGAGACGCAGCCGACGACATGGTATTCCATCAGCAGGCCGGCGCTGTCGCCGTAGTTGCCCTGGGTATCCCAGGCCGCGTGCCAGGCCTTCAGATAATGCTCGGTCAGCTCGTGGTCGACGATCGTGACGCCTTTCGGCAACCACTTCGCGAATTCGTGCACATAGTGCACGTGGCAGGGATCGTTGTAGTTCTCGATCATGCGGATGTAATTGACATCCTTTTCGCGCACGATCAGGCCGCTGTGCCAGTCTCCTGAGTCCCACTCCGGCATGATGTCCGGGATTGCCGGCCGCTGGGTTTCGTCCTGGTCGCCGAGGAACACGAAGACCAGGCCGTATTTCTCCTGCACCGGGTAGGCTGGCACGCGGGCGCGTTTCGGTGGCTCGGTCGGGTTCCTGATGCCGGCCGGTATCAGGGCGCAGCGTCCGTCGCCGTCGAACTCCCAGCCGTGTTGCGGGCAGACGATCCGCCCGCCGGTGCAGAGCCCGCCGGCCAGCGAGGCACCGCGGTGTACGCACAGATCGCTCAGGCAATGGATGACGCCGTCGGCATCGCGAAACAGCACCAGGTCGGCGCCGAGGATGCGCCGGCGCAGCGGCCGGTCGCCGACCTCCGCGGCGGGCGCGGCGACGTACCAGTTGTTGATGAACAGCATCGGCTTGTCTCCGGGTCGCTGGGCGGCAAGGGCCGCCGGACAGGCCGATGATACCGCCGACGACCGGGCCGGGGCGACGCCGGCGCCATACCGCGATGAGGCCGCGCCACTGAGCCGGCGGCATGCCGTGGCGATGAAGTCCTCGTGAATGGCAGCGGGCTCCGGGCGCGATCGCGCCCGGAGCCCGCCTGGCTCTCGCTCAATCGGCGGTCACGTCAGGGTGCGTGGCCGCCGCCGTCGGTCGGTTCAGCGCAGGCTCAGCCGGCGCCGCAGGCCGCCGAGCAGGCCCAGGGCCGACGCGAACAGCCAGGCCGCCGCGGGGACCGGCACCGTCGTGATGTTGAACTGGGTGCCGTTGAAGCTGACCGGCACCTGGCCACCGAGCAGAGCGGGCCAGCCGTCCCAGATCGCGTTGTCGGCAATGCTGATGCCGGCGAGACCGGGGCCGCCGATGCTGACGGTCAGGAAGCCGAGCGACTGGGCGCCGGAGACGCCGCCGAAATCACCGAAGTGGATCTCGAAGTCCGCGGGCGGCACCGCGCCGGCACCCGGGCCGGAGCCGCTGAAGAACGGATCCAGGCTCAGGAAATAATCCGAGGGCGTGAAGCCGGCGATGCTGATCGGGCCGCTGGCGGTCAGGCCGATGCCACCGCCGATCGTGTCTTCGCCGGTGAAATCGATCACGATCTCGAGATCCACGGTCGCGTCAACGGGCCACGTGGGGGAGGCGGCAGGCGGCAGCACCGAAATGCTGGCGGCCTGGGCGCCACAGGCGAACCCCGCGAGGAGGACGCCGTACAGGCTGCGCATACCCATGCGCCAAAGGTTTTCCATTGTGGTTCCCCTTAAATTATTGAGTGAGAGCTTCTTGGTTCTTAAGTAGTCGGGGAATCCCTCCCCTACCACCCAATGTGCGTCATCGGGAACGGCTTCGACTATACCGCAATCGGTGCCGCCGTCACTCGTCGTTTGACCTAAGACCGGCGCAATACGCCGTTGCGTGATGCAGCGCACGCAGCCTTCCGGAGGGACGTCGGCAAGCCCATGAATTGCTGGCGATTAACCGTTGCATTATTTGCACCGATGCGCGGCGGCGAAGGCGGGACCGGCGCGGGAGGCGGCAGGCGGCGGCCGGTGAGTCCGTTTATGTCAAACCAGCGGACCGGCCACGGACCGGATTTGAGGCGTCCGCGGCGGCGGTGCTAACGTGGGCTGCCGCCGCCGGGCACGACGGCGGCGGTACGGTCACTGGCCTGTAAGGGGAGCCGCATGACCTGGAAGCCGATGTCGATTCCGCGCTTGCCGGTGGCACTGGCGCCGTTGCTCTTGAGTCTGCCGGGGTTCGCCACCGTGCTCGACGACGTCGGCTATACGGCGCTGGCCGCGCAGCTCGGCGCGGCCCTGCCGACCGGCGCCGGGGTCCGGGTCAGCCAGATCGAGGCCCCGGTCGACCTGAATGGCAACCCGGCCTGGCTGCCCGACCCAACACATCCGGAACTGGTCGGCAAGACGATCAACGACCAGTCCGGGGCCGTGCAGGGCGTTTATTCCGCGCATGCGACCGGGGTGGCGCTGCGTTTCTATGGCAATAGCTGGCTGGCGCCGGGCATCGGCACCATCGACGCCTGGGAGGTCAACGACTGGCTGGGTCCGTCCGTGCTGCTGGCCGGCACCGGGTTCCGGCCCTTCGCCTGGCCGGGGCGGATCGCGAACCACAGCTGGGCTGGCGCGACGAATGGCCTCGATGGCGAGGTCCTGCGGCGCGTCGACTGGTTGATCGACTCCGAGGAGTTTCTGCAGGTCGTCGGCCTGTCCAACGGCGCCACCAATCCGCCGCTGATGAGCGGCGCCTACAATGTCATCGCCGTCGGCGTCAGCGATGGAACGCACGGGCTCGGCACGGCCGCGGTCGATGCGATCTACACGGGCGGGCGCGTGCGGCCCGACCTGGTCGTGCCGCAGGGCACGACCAGCGATGCGACACCGGTGGTCGCCGGCGCCGCCGCGCTGCTGATCAGCCACGCGCAGGCAAACCCGGGCCTGGCGAACGATCCGCTGGCCAGTTCGGTGGTGACGAGCAGCGGCGGTCTGATCTACAACCCGGCGCGCAGCGAGACCGTGAAGGCCATGCTGATGGCCGCCGCGCGCCGGGAAACAGCGAATACCACCGGCAGTGACATCGTCGATTACCGCGCCAGTGCGGTGAACCAGGCGCCGAACGGCGCCGACCTGCGCTTCGGCGCCGGACAGCTCGATATCGCCCGGGCCTTCCAGGTGCTGGCGGCCGGGGAGCAGAACAGTGCGGAAGACCTGCCGGCCGGCAACGGCGACGTCGGCAGTGCCGGTTTCGATTTCGATCCGGCCTTCGGCGGCGCCGCCGGCAGCAACACGCTGGCGACCTACCGGCTGCCGGTCAGCACGTCGCCACGCAGGCTGGCCGCGGCGCTGGTCTGGAACCTGCGCATCGACGGCGGCAGCCGTTTCCGCTTCGATGGCACGGCCACGGCCTTCGATCTCGACCTGCAGCTGCTCGACGCGACCGATCCGGCGAACCCGGTCGAAGTCGCGCGGCCGGCTGCGGACTGGCAGCATAACAGCGAGTTGCTGTGGCTGGACCTGCAGCCCGGACACAGCTACTGGCTGCGGGTCCTGCCGGGCGCCGCGCAGGGCGCCTTCCAGCACGACTACGCGCTGGCCTGGATCATCGACGAGCTGCCACCGGATGCCGACGGCGACGGTGTCCCCGATGCGAACGACAACTGCATCCAGATCGCGAACCCGGGGCAGGGCGATGCCGACGGTGACGGCTATGGCAATCCTTGCGACGCCGACCTCGACAACGACGGTTTCGTGAACTTCGCCGATCTCGGTCTCTTCAGGCTGGCCTTTGGAAGCAGCGATCCGGTGGCCGATTTCGATGAGAGCGGCTTCGTGAACTTTGCCGACCTGGCGATCATGCGCACGGCTTTCGGCGCCCCGCCGGGACCATCCGGCCTTGCGCCCTGAACGGTCCTGTCAATCGGCCGGTCCGAAGGCCAGCAGCAGGTTGCCCGGCATGTGCTGGTAGATGCCGTAGCCGGAATTCGCGAACAGCATGCCGAGGCCGACCGCCGGGCCGCCGCCGCTGAGCGAGCCGCCGCGGCCGCGCTGGCCGTTCAGGGCATCGAACTCGCGGGCGGTCGCGAACTCCCAGGCGACCCGGCCGTCATCGGCCGCGTAGACCCTGAGGCGACCGTCCAGGTGACCGGCGATCACGCCGCCGGGGATCGCCGTGATCGCGGCCGAAATGCCCGGGTCGCAGAACGGCTCGGTAGCCGGGCAGATGTCATCGGCCGGCGTGAACCACAGCGATTCCCCGGTGGCTGCGTCGATCGCGTGCAACCCGGGCCGTGGCGGCTCGGTGAAGCGGTAACGGGTCTCGTCCTCCGGATAACGCATGTCGTTGATCGGCACATAGACCGTGCGGCCGGCGGCGGCCATGCCGAAGTGCACGCCGCCTTGCACGCCGCCGCGGCCGAGCTTGCGCCGCCACAGAAAACGTCCGCTGTCCGGGTCGATGCCCATGACCTCACCGGATTTCTGCCCGGCGACGAGGACCTCGCGATCGTCCAGCCGGACCAGGATCGGCGGCGCCGCGAAGTCGAAGTCCGGACCGTTTTCCTCGGGGCAGTTGGCCGGATCATCGGTGTAGTCGGACAGGCAGCCGACGTTCCAGGCATCGCCCGGCGTCGCCTGCGCGACCCAGCGGATGTGCCCGTCGTCCATGTCGAAGGCGATGATCGCGTCGCTGGTATCGCCGGCCGGCGAGGAGTAGTTCTCGCCGGTGCCGGCGTACAGCAGGCGGCGCTCGAGATCCACGGTGGGGCTGTTCCAGATCGGTGCGCCGGATGGCGCCAGGATCGCCGTGCCGGCCGAGGTCTTGCCGACTTCGCGCGCGGCTTCGGCGATCGTGTAGGTCTTCCATTTGAGCTCGCCGCTGGCCGCATCCAGCGCGGCCAGCGAGCCGCGGAAGCTGCAACAGGCGTATTGCGGATTCGCGCCGAGGACGACTTCCAGCGACGACACCGGGACATAGAGCGTTTGCTCGACGAAGACGGGCGCCCCGGTGATGGTCGCATTCGGGTGCTCGTCGACCTTGGTCTGCCACAGCAGTTCGCCGCTACGGGCATCCAGCGCATAGGCCCGCGCGAGGATGTCGCCGAAATAGGCCCGCGGTCGCGCCTGTTCGTCGCCTGCCGTCCAAGGCGTGATCACGATTGGCGTGCGGACCTCGGCCGAGGCGCGGAAGCGCCACTTGATACAGCCGCTGCGCGCATCGAGCGCGTAGACGGTGCCGTCCTGGCTGCCGACGAAGACCGCGCCGCCGGCAACGGTTGGCTGCGAGCGTGCCTGAATCGCGTTCGGGTAGGCAAAGGCCCAGCGCAGCTCCAGGCGGCTGGCGCGAGCGAGATCCAGGCCGCCGCTGTCCAGCGGCTGGAAGCGGGTATTCGCCAGGTCGATGCCCCAGCCGCGCTGCGCCGGTGGCTGGCGCATGTCGAGATCGCGGTCGTCGCAGGCGGGCGCGGGCTCCGGCGGCGGCCCGGCGGACAGCGGCCGGCCGGCCAGGTACTCGGCCACGGCGCGCTTTTCGTCGGCACTCAGCGCCGCGGCCTGGGTGGCCATCAGCCCATCGAGCGATGCGAGGATCGCGTCCGGTGCCATCATCGCCAGGAACATCCGGTGCGGTGCCTTGTAGACGCCGCCCTCGTGGCAACTGGCGCAATGCTCGAGATACGGGCGCTCACCCGGGTGGGGCTGCCTGGCGGCCGTGCTTCCGGTTGCGGGCGGCGGGCTTTCGTCCTGGCTGCAGCCGGCAAGCGCCAGCAGCAACAGGGCCGGCAGGATCCCAAGGGCCACGCGGCGCATCACTGAATGCTCAGCGCATTGTCGATCAGCAGTTCCACGCCGTTGATGAAACGCGATTCATCGGAGGCGAGGAACAGCACCGCGTTGGCGACATCCTCCGGCTTGCCGAGGCCGACCACCGGGCTGACCTCGGCCTTGTCCGCGAGGCCCAGTTCGGCTGCTGTCTGGTCGATCATCGGCGTGTCGATTGCGCCAGGATGCAGGCTGTTGGCGCGCACCGGATAACCGTGCATCTGGCAATGCACGGCCAGCGCCTTGGTGAGCGAGCGCACCGCGCCCTTGGCGGCGGAATAGGCGAAGAACACCGGGTAGCCCATGTGCGAGGCGATCGACGACATGTTGATGATCGAACCGTTCCCGGAGTCTTTCAGCAAGGGCAATGCTGTCTTGCAACCGAGGAACACGCCCTCGTTCATGATCGCGTTCTGCCGCCGGTAGGATTCCAGCGTGCATTGCTCGATGGTCTCGGACTTCGCGATACCGGCATTGTTGACCAGCACGTTCAGTCGGCCATGCCGTTCGCGCACGTAGTCGACGGCCGCTTGCCAGTCTTCGGGGCTGGTGACATCCAGGCGCCGGAACTCGACCTCGCCGCCGCTCGCGCGGATGGCCTCGGCCGCCGCTTCGCCGGCGGCCGCATCGATGTCGGTCAGGATCACGCTGGCACCCTCGCGGGCCAGCAATTCGCAATCCGCCCGGCCCAGTCCGGATGCGCCGCCGGTCACCAGCGCGACCTTGCCTGCCACACGTCCCATGGTTCGTCTCCGCCGTCAGCCTGGCGCCAGTCTAATCAGTCAAGCCGTCCGGTTTCAAACAGCTTTGACTTTTTCCGTGGGAGACACCATGCTCGCGCCTGAAACGGAGGAGCCCATGCCCCGGAGAACCGCGCCCGGCCGGCCTGGCGGGGCCGACGGCAAAGACGCGACCTGGCAGGCGCAGAAGAGCGCCGCCACGCGCAATCAGATCATCGAGGCCGCGATCGACTGCCTCGTGAAAGTCGGTTACGCGCGCACGACGACGACCCGCATCGCCAGCACGGCCGGGCTGTCGCGCGGTGCGATGCTGCATCATTTTCCGACCAAGCTCGACATCGTCAAGGCGGCCGTCGAGGCGCTGCATGCGAAGCGGCTGAAGGCCTTCCGCAAGTCGATCGTCGCCGCGCCGCCGGCTGGCCGCGGGCGCGTGCATCAGGCCGTGCAGGCCTACTGGCAGCATGTGCGCCACCGGCTGTTCGTCGCCTTCTTCGAACTGAGCGTTGCCGCGCGCACCGATCCGGAGCTCGATGCCGTGCTGCGGCCGGCGCAGGCAGCCTTCGACGAAGCCTGGATCCAGACCGCGCGCGAAGCCTTCCCGGAATGGCAGGGCGATCCGGAGGCTTTCGACCTGGCCCTGCACCTGTCGCGCTATTTACTCGAAGGCATGTCGGTCAGTTTCCTGACTCACGAGGATCCGGAGCGCGGCGAGCGGGTGCTCGAATACCTCGAGGACCTGCTGCGCAACCTGCGGCCCACTGGCAACGGCCAGCGCAGGCTACGCAGCAACTGATCAGCGCCCGTTGAATTGCGGCTTCTGCTTGGCCAGGAAGGCGGCGATGCCAGCTCGGGCGTCTTCGCTGTCATTGGCCAGGTCCGCGATCATCCGGGTTTCGAGTTCCAGCTGGCGATCGAGGCTGTTGCTCAGGCTATCGGCGACCAGGCGCTTGACGGCGCCATAGGCCAGCGTCGGCCCGGCCGCAAGCTGCCCGGCGAGCTTGCGCGCCGCGTCGGGCAACTCGGCATCCGGCAGGACTTCGCTCACCAGCCCCAGTTCCAGGGCCTCGGCTGCCGACAGCATCGGGTTCAGCATCATCAGCCGCTTGGCCTGCAGCGGACCGACCAGTCGTGGCAAAAAGAAGCTGCTGCTGCCGTCCGGTGACAGCCCGATGCGCGTATAGGCCATCGTGAAGCTGGCCGACTCTGCGGCCAGCACGAAGTCGCCGGTGATCGCGATGCTCATGCCGGCGCCGGCGGCGACACCGTTGACGGCCACGACCAGCGGCGCATTCATGCGCTGCAGGCGCTGGATCGCCGCATGCAGGCCGGTGGTGATGCCGCGCAGGAGTTCGCCGGGATTGTCGGCTGCCGCGAAGCCGCCGACATCGCCGCCTGCGCAGAACATGCGGCCTTCGGCTGTCAGGATCACGGCCCGGATCGCCGGGTCGGACGCGCAGCGGTTCGCGGCCGCGAGCAGGTCCTGACCCATCTGCAGGTTGAAGGAATTGGCGGCATCCGGGCGGTGCAGCAGGATCGTGGCGACCGGACCGTCGATGCTGAACTGGATGGTGTCGAGCTTCATGCGGAAAGTTCTCCGGGACTGGGTGATCGTTCGGTTGGCAATTCCTGAGCCAGGCGTCGCGCGCAACGCCGCAGGTACGCCAGGCCGGCAATGGCGCGGCTGCCGTACCAGGACAGCATGTCGCCGGCGACCGGTGCCACCGGCACGGCGCTGCCCAGTTCGGCCTGGACCAGCGCGCGATGCCGGTCGCGGAACGGGTAGGGCTCGCTGCTCAGCAGGACCAGGTCCACTTCGTCGCGTAACGACGCCAGTTCCAGTTGAGGATAACGCGGTTCGTCCGTGGCCGGCAGCGTCTGCCAGTT
>RFHQ01000156.1 GCA_003695765.1 Gammaproteobacteria bacterium | reverse complement strand
GTATTCCTGGTAGACGTTGTCGCGCATCTCGTGACAGGAAATGCAAAACACCTCGCGGTTGGAGAACTCCAGTGCCGTGTTGAAGCCGCCCCAGAATATGATGCCGGCCGCGAACATCAGCAAGCCGCCGACGGGAATCCCCAACAGCAGCCGCGGGCCGGGCCGCCACAGGCGCTTCCACCTGCTCTGCTCTCCGCCCGCGGCGCCCTTGTCATTGTCGTTCATGGTCCTGCCTCCTCGAGCCGCCCGCAGGCGGCGGGGCAAAAAACTACTGTTCGCTGGCGTAGAAGTGGATCAGCGCCTCCATTTCTTCTTCGGTCAGCGCGTCGAATTTTTCCTTCATCTTTTCCTCGACCATTTCGCGATCGCCGTTCTTGAAATCGCGGAAGGTGGTCTCCAGGTAACCACGCCACTGGCCCGCGAGCAGCCCGGCGTCATCGTCCACGTCGCTGCCGCCGTCGGCGTGGCATTTCTCGCAACTGCGGCGATGGATCGACTTGCCTTCGGCCGCTTTCGCAGCATCGAATTCCTGCTTGGCCGGCGCGTAGGGCAGTTCCGCGTAATGCTCGGCGAGAGCAGTGATCGTGTCTTCGTCCAGCTTGGCCGCGATCTCGCACATCGTGGTCTCTGGCCGGCTGGTGTCGCCGCTGCGGTATCTGGTCTTGTGACAGGGGCGTTCTTCGTCCTTGTAGGCCAGCAGTTGCTCTTCCAGATAGAAGGCCGACATCCCGGCAATGGTCGGCACGTCCTTTTCGGTGCTGATGCCGTTGTCGCCGTGACACTCGGCACACTCTTTCGTCACCTCGTCCAGCTCCTGGGCGCCCACGGGCTGCCAGCAAGCGGCGAACAGCACGCCGAGCAGCGGCACCAGACGCAGGCGCCCTGAGCAAATGCATACCAGCTTGTTCATGTTGGTCTCCTTGCTTGGAATCCCGGCATCCAGGAAAGGTCTGCGCGGTTTATAACGGAGCTCCGGCAGCACCCGGAATAAGTAATTTCCGGGCGTCCCGAAGGCGCTGCGGAATTCGATCACTGCGCCCGCCGTCCGCTGCCGCGGGTGCAACGAATTGACATATTCCGTGCTGACACTATCGGCGATCGCTGCTAAGATCGCAAGCAAAGTTTCGGCAGGCGCTAGAAGAATACGTATAAGCCGCGATTCAGAAACCTGCTCGCGACCCGTACATTGGAGTCTGCCGGGCAAGCGCCTCGAAGTCGGGGTGGCTGGCCCGAACGGGGAATGTCACGGAGAAGACCAATGAGAAGCGAAATCACCACAAGCAGGCTCGCGATCGTTCTGCAGTCGGCGGCTACCGCCCTGTTGTTCGCAGTCGCGCCAATGTCGATGGCCGGCACGATTGCGGGTTCCGATCACGACTTCTCGGGAATCAACCCGGACGGGCAGATCTGCGTGAACTGCCACACGCCGCACAACGCGGACACGTCGGTCGCCACGGCGCCGCTGTGGAACCACGATGTGACCTCGGCAACGTTCACGCTGTACTCCAGCCCGACCATGAACGCGATCCCCGGCCAGCCGTCCGGCAGTTCGAAGCTCTGCCTGTCCTGCCACGACGGCACCGTCGCCGTCGACAGCTTCGGCGGCCGCACCGGGTCGGTGTTCATCCAGCCCACCGACAGTCATTACATCGGCACGGACCTGAGCAATGATCACCCGATCTCGATCACCTACGACAGCGCGCTGGCGACGGCCGACCCCGGCCTGAACGACCCGGCCGTGACGACGGTGACGATCGGGCAAGGTGGCGACAAGACCAACACCGGGACGGTCAGCGAACTGATGCTGCCGGCCGACCAGGTGCAGTGCTCGTCCTGCCACGACGTGCACAACAACTTCGTCCCGCCGGGCGCGAAGGACCTGCTGCGGGTGACGGTGGCCAACAGCCAGCTCTGCTTCACCTGCCATAACAAGTAAGGGCGGGTTGCAGCGCAGGTCGCCGGAGAACAGCGTCAGCGCATTCCGGGCGAGCGACTTGCAGCCCTCGAGGGAACCAGGGGTGCATGCATGTCGAACAGCAAGGCTCAGCAACTCGTCCGGATTGCGCTACTCGCCGCCGCCTTCGCAGCGGCGGCGGGCTGCAGCAGCGGCAAGCTGGAGACGAAACCCGCCGCCGAACCGCTGTTCTTTCCGCCACCGCCGGCGCCGCCGCGGCTGCAGTACCTGACCCGGCTGTCCTCGCAACTGGACCTGGGCGGGCAGGACAGCGCCTTCCGCAGCCTGGTATTCGGCCAGGAAACCGAGGAGAGCCACCTCGTCCTCAAGCCCTATGGGCTGTCCGTGCATGCGGGCGCGGTCTATGTCGTCGACACCCGCGGCGGCGGCTACGGGGTCTTCGACCTCGCCGCCGGCAGGACGCGCTTCGTGCGTCCGGCCGGTCCCGGCAGGCTGCGCAAGCCGATCAACATCAGCATCGACGCCGATGGCACGCGCTACCTGACGGATACAGAGCGCAATCAGGTGCTGGTCTTCGGCAGCGACGATCGTTTCCTGCGGGCCTTCGGGCAGGACGATGACTACCGTCCGGTCGACGTGCTGATCCTCGGCGAACGGCTCTACGTGACCGACATCGCGCATCACCGTATCGTGGTGCTCGACAAGGCCAGCGGCGAGATCGTCGACACTTTCGGCAGCGTCGGTTCCGATCCCGGCGAACTGTTCCAGCCGACCAACCTGGCGCTGGGCCCGGAAGGCCAGATCTACGTCACCGACACCGGTAACTTTCGCATCAGCGTATTCACGCCGGAGGGCGAATTCGTGCGCGAAATCGGCCAGATCGGGACGGTCGTCGGCCAGTTCGCCAGGCCGAAGGGCGTGGCCGTCGACCGTGAGCGCCGCGTCTACGTCGTCGACGCCGCCTTCGAGAACGTGCAGATCCTCGCAGCCGACGGCACGCCGCTGCTGTTCTTCGGAGGCGCCGGTAATGGGCCGGGTGGGCTGAACCTGCCGACGGTCGTCAAGATCGACTACGACAACGTCGACTATTTCCGCCAGTATGCCGACCCGTCCTTCGAGATCGAATACCTGGTCCTGGTCGCCAGCCAGTTCGGTGCCAACAAGGTAGCCGTGTTCGGCTTCGGCAGGCAGCGCGACGATGCCAGACCGCGGCGCCGCCCGGAGCGGACCGGTGGCGGCGGCTAGACAACGGCCCGGAGCGGCCGCGCTGCTGGCGGCCTGCCTGCCCGCAATCTGCATGGCCGAGGTCAATGACGGCCAGATCCGGCCCTTCGCGATCACCGACGTCGACGGTAATGTCGCGCTGCGCCTGTCGATCGACGAGCGCGAGCAGGCGAGCGGTGGCGGCAGCGCCGGCTTCGAAGATCAGCAGAAACTGGAAACCGAGCTGCTCCTGTCGGCCGATGGCTATGTCTACCATCCGGATTTCCTGGAGTTCAGCGTCGGCGGCGGCCCCCTGCTCTATACCCAGGATTACTCGGCGACCGCCGGCAGCAACGACAGCGACGATCTGTTGTTCAACGGCCGCGGCGACTTCCGTTTTTTTCAGGAGCGGCCCTGGCCGGCGAGTTTCCGCGCCTCGCGCCGGCACCCGTCCGTGACCACGAGCATTGCCGGTACCTTTCTTGTACAGAGGGACGAGGTCGGTGCGACCTTCGCGCTGCGCCGGCCATTGAGTCCGGTGCAACTCACGCTGGATGCCTTCCGGATCCAGAACGACGGTTCGGGCCTGGGCGCCGTACTGGACGACCGGTTCGACGAAGTCTCCGTGAACGCCTTCCGCGCCTTCCGGCGGGCCGACCAGCTCAGCGTGACGCTGCGCTGGAACCAGCGTGATTCGCGCAGCGGCAGCGCCGGCCTGCCGATCACGGAATCCGACATCGAGACCTGGACCATCGACGCCTACGCCAAGAACGTGTTCGGCTCCAGCGGGCAGTTCACCTGGCTGCAGCAACTGACGGCCGTGCGCCAGACGACCGTCACCGACACGCGCGACAAGCTCGAGGATCTCGCCTATTTCAGCAACGCTTACTGGAACCACGGGCCGAAGACCCGCTCCTTCTACACTTTCCGCTATCGGGATACTGACCGCGAAGCGCGCGCCCAGCGCAGGAACCATTCACTGCTCGCGGGCCTCAGCCGCGAATTCGGCGACTACACGCTGCTTACCGGTGAATTGCGGACGGCTCGAGACAAGGACCTGGCGTTCCGGCGGGAGACCAACAGTGCCGTCCTCCGGATCAACTACAACCGGCCCGTGCCCACCGGGCGCCTGAATCTCGGCGCCAATGTCGAGTATCGGAACACCGACCGGAAAGCCGCCGACGACGAGGTCCAGGTTTTCGACGAGGCGATCACGCTGGTCGGCACCCTGCCGGTCGACCTGCGCAACGAGTTCGTCATCGCCGGCACGGTCATCGTGCGCAACGAGCCGAAGACACAGGTCTTCGCCGAGGGGGTCGACTACCGGCTGATCACGATCGGCTCGGTCACGTCGATCCAGCGGCTGGTCGGCGGCAATATCGCCGACGGCCAGACGGTGCTGCTGGAATACCGCTTTCAGGCCGGGGGCAGTGTCGATTTCGATACGCTGAGCCAGAGCTACGTGGCCGAGCTGCGCTTCCTGCGGTATTTCAATGTCTACCTGCGCTTCAGCGATCAGGACAACCAGATCAATAGCGGCAACCCGACGACACCGCTGAACTCTGTGCAGGACATCACTTATGGGCTCGCCGCCGACTTCCCCGTCGGCGACTGGGTCACGATCGGCGGTGAGGCACGGATCACGGAACGCCGCGAGGACATCGCGTCCTTCGACCGCGACAGCTACGACGCCTATACTCAGTTCAACCTGCCGTGGTCATCGGCCCTGACGGTCGGCTTTCACAAGGAACTGGTGGACAACAAGACATCCGAGGAGGACGTAGACCTCGTGCAATACCGCGGCCAGTTCCGCACGCGGCTGTGGCGGCGATTGCTGCTGTCGCTGGCCTTCGACACGCTGGAGGACAGCGGTGGCACGCTCCGGCGACAACGTGACGAATGGAGCCTGGGGCTGGAGATGAACTACCGCCAGGTCCGCTGTTCGCTGCGTGCCAGCGACGTTTCGGAAACGCTGGGCACGACGGAGCGCTCGGTCACACAGGTGTTGGGACAGGTCGTGAGGGCCTTCTGACATGAATCGCCGGCGATGCACGGTACCTGCTCTCGCGCTGGCCGCCGGCCTGCTGGGCGCCTGCGCCTCGCTGCCGCCCGAGCAGCTGTTCTCTGCGGATGGCCCGGCCTGGCCGCCAGCGCCGGCACCAGCGAGGCTCCAGTGGCTCGGTGAGTTTTCGCGCCCGGCGGATCTCGGCATGCGCCCGTCGCTGTGGGAACGCGTCGTTGCCATCGCGACCGGTCCGCGGGACCAGCGGCTGGTGCAGCCGGTCAACGTGGTGGTCGCCGAGGCGCAACAGCAGATCTACGTCGCCGACCCGGGGATCGCCGGCGTCCATCGCTTCGATCTGCGCCGCCATCGCTACCGGCAACTGCGACTGCCGGACAACAGCCCGCTGCCGTCGCCGGTCGGCCTCGCGATCGGACCCGAGAGCCGGGTCTTCGTCGCCGATTCGCAGCTGGGCATGGTCTTCGTCGCCGGCCCGCGGGCCACCGCCCTGCAGCCCTTCAGCGAGCCCGGCGCCTTGCAGCAGCCGACCGGCCTGGCCTGGGACGCAGACGCCGGCGTGCTGCTGGTTGTCGATACCGGCGCGCAGGCAATCGTCCGGCTGGCCGAAGACGGCCGGGAGGTCGCCCGTATCGGAAGCCGCGGCAATGGCGCCGGGCAATTGAACTTCCCCACTTTTCTCTGGTTGCGCGGCGATACGGAGCTGCTGGTCAGCGACAGCCTCAATTTCCGCGTACAGCGGCTCGATGCCTCCGGCCGGCCGCTCGGCAGTTTTGGCGTCCGCGGCGATGTCAGCGGCAGTTTCGCCCGCCCCAAGGGTCTGGCGACGGACAGCGACGGCCACGTCTACGTGATGGACGCACTGTTCCACGCGATGCAGATCTTTGCACCGGACGGCCGGCTGCTGCTCGCCGTGGGCGAGCAAGGACAGGGCCCGGGGGAATTCTGGCTCCCTGCCGGCATCTTCATCGATTCGCAGGACCGGATCTACGTAGCGGACAGCTTCAACCGCCGCGTACAGGTCTTCCAGTACCTCGGGGGTGGTGAATGAACAAGGGACTCGTCATCGTCATCCTGGCGATGGTCTGCGCGGCGGGCACGGCGCAGGCCGACACGATCCTCAGCTCGAAACACAACCTGTCGGTGAGCGGGCCGGGGACGGTCATCGCCGCGCAGGAGACCGAAGTCTGCGTCTTCTGCCACACGGCACACAACGCCTCGCCGGCGGCGCCGTTGTGGAACCGTGCCTCGCCCGGTCAGGCCTACCTGCCCTATTCCAGCAGCACGGCCAAGGCCAGCCCCGGCCAACCGACGGGCTCGTCGCTGCTGTGCCTCAGTTGCCACGACGGCACGATCGCGCTCGGGCAGGTGCTCAACCGCGCCACGGAGATCACGATGGCCGGCGGCGTGACGTTCATGCCGCCTGGCGACGGCCTGATCGGCACCGATCTCAGGAACGACCACCCGATCTCCTTCGCCTACACCAGCGCGCTGGCGGCACTGAACGGCGAGCTCGTCGACCCGGGCGTGCTGAGGCCGCAGATCCGCCTGGACGCCAACGGCGAACTGCAGTGCACCAGCTGCCACGACGCCCATGACGACCGTTACGGGCATTTCCTCGTCTGGCCGAATACGCGCTCGCAACTCTGCGTCGAATGTCATCGCAAGAACGGCTGGGACCTGTCGCCGCACAATCTGTCCACCGCGGGCTGGAACCAGCAGGCGCCGGACCCCTGGCCGCGCAGCGAGGAAACGACGGTCATGGACAATGCCTGCGGCAATTGCCACTTGCCGCACTCGGCGGTCGGGGGTCCGCGCCTGTTGACCCACGCGGCCGAGGAACAGGTCTGCTCCGCCTGCCACAACGGACATGTCGCGAGCCAGGACGTCATGGCGGAGTTCTCCAAGTTCTCGAGCCACCCGATCTTCGACACTACGCTGGCGCATGATCCGGCAGAGCCCGCGGCGGTCGACGACCGGCACGTCGAGTGTGCCGACTGTCACGAGCCGCATGCCGCGACTGCCGGTGCCGACCCGGTCCAGGGGGTGCTCAAGGGGGCGCGCGGCATCGACCTCGCGGGCGCCGAGGTCGACCCGATTCGCAACGGCTATGAAGTGTGTTTCCGCTGTCACGCCGACACCGCGAGCAATCTGTCGAACTCGGCGCCACGGCAACATTCGCAGTTCAATACCCGGCTCGAGTTCCAGCCCGGCAATCCCTCGTTCCACCCGGTGGCCGCAGCCGGCCGCAATCCGGACGTGCCCAGCCTGATCTCGCCGTTGACGACAGCGTCTACCATCGCATGCACCGACTGCCACAATTCCGATGCCTCTTCGGTCGCCGGCGGCACCGGCCCGGACGGTCCGCACGGCTCGGCCTTCGAGCCGATCCTGGCGCGACAATACGTGACCCTGGACAACAATCCGGAGAGCGCCAGCGCCTATGCGCTGTGCTATGGCTGTCACAGCCGATCCAGCATCCTCGCCGACCAGAGTTTCAAGAAGCACAACGAGCATGTCGTCAAGAAGAAAGCGCCTTGCAACGTCTGCCACGATCCCCACGGCGTCAGCGCGACGCAGGGCACGTCGCAGAACAATACGCACCTGATCAATTTCGACATCTCCGTCGTCCAGCCGAACAACAAGGGTCTGCGCCGCTTCGTCGACAAGGGGCGCTTCACGGGCTCCTGCGATCTCCTCTGCCATGGCGAAAACCATGACAACAAGAGCTACTGAAGCACGCCGCGCCGGCGGCTGCCTCCTGCTGGCAGGGCTGCTGCTCCTGCCGTTCGCTGCGGGCACCGCAGAACCCGAGGCCTCCCCGCATTGGGACCGTCGCGCCTGCGGTGCCTGCCACGTCGATGCGACGGCCGGCGGCGGACCGCGGCACGCGGAGGGCGATGCGCTCTGTCAGGACTGTCATGAAGGAGAAGGCGCACTGCCCTGCCGGCACGCCAGCGATCTGGCGCTCAGCGCGGCACGGCGCGCCAGCCTGCCTGCGGCCTACCAGTCGGCGCTCAACGGCGGGCGCCTCGGCTGCAGCAGCTGCCACGATCTGCTCTTGCAATGCGAGGGTGGCAGCGACACCGCGTACCTGAACCCGGAATTCCTGCGCGGCGGCCCATTCCGTCCGCCGGAGCGGGCCTGCCTGCAATGTCACGACGCCGGCAAGTACCAAAAGCTCAATCCCCACCGGCAGATCGACAATGGCCAGCTGGATCAGAAAAGCTGCGCCTTCTGCCATGCCGGGGCCGTCGCCGATGGCCGGATCGAGCCGGCGACCAGCTTTCACATTGCCGGCGAAAGGCAATGCATGGGTTGCCACCCGGTCGCGCCGCATCCGCTGGCGATGCCGGGCCAGCCGACTGACGACTGGACCCATCTCGCCAGGCCGGACGACGGCATGCTCGCCAGAATGCGGGACACGGCCGCGCGCACCGGCATCGAGCTGCCGCTGGACCCGGCGACCGGCAAGGTCAGTTGCTTCAGTTGCCACGACCCGCACGCAGCCGGCGTGATCCCGGGCTTACCACCACCGCAGGACAAGGCCCGGCTGCGCATGCGGGACATCTGCGAGGCCTGTCATGACAAGTAAGGCGCGCCGCTGCGGCTGGCTGCTGCTGGCCGGCCTGCTGCTGGGCCAGACGGTCCTCGCCGCCAAGCCCAGGACCTTGCCGTTGCGGCCCGTGACCACCACCACGATCTGGCAAGGAGAAAACGACAGGGCGCTGTCCCTGCCGACCGATGTTGCCGTCGGCGCCGACGGCGTGCTGTACGTCGTCGACAGCGGTCACGACCGGGTCGTGATGCTGGATGCCGGAGGCGGCTGGCTCGGCGCCTTCGGCAGCAGCGGCGACGGTGAGGGCCAGCTCGACGGGCCGGTCGGCATCGGCATCGATCCCGCGAGCGGCACGGTCTATGTCGCCGATCGCCGCAACGACCGCCTGCAGACCTTCAGCGCCAGCGGCGAATTCCTGCGCAGCCTGCCTGTCGAGGCCGATGGCAAGGGCGCCGCGCCGGTGGACGTCGCCGTGCGCCGCGACGGCAGCGAGCTGTACGTCAGTTCCGCCGCCGCTCACCGCGTGCTGGTGCTGGATCCGAAGGGCGAGCTGCTACGGCAGTGGGGGGAACAGGGCGACGAGCCGGGGCAGTTCCATTTTCCGGCCAGCATCGCTTTGGCCGCGGGACGGGTCTATGTCGTCGATGTGCTCAACGCGCGCATACAGAGTTTCGACCGCAACGGCGGCGATGCCCGCCCGATCGGCAAGCGTGGCGGCGGTCCCGGCACTTTCTTCCGGCCGAAGGGCCTCGCGATCGGCGCGGACGGCACGCTGTTCGCCGGCGACAGCTTCTTCGGCGTCATCCAGGCATTCGCCCCGGAAGGCGAGTTTCTCTACGCGCTCGGCGGCGACGGCAAGGCCCGCCAGCTCGATGATCCGGTTGGCATGAGCGCGAGCGGCGACGGACTGCTGGTCGTCGAAATGCTCGCCGGGCGGCTGCAGCGCCTGCAACTGGGAGCTGCGCCATGAAACTGAAGCTGCTTCTCGCGCTGGGCGCCGGACTGCTGCTGGCGACTGCGGCACGGGCCGTGGACATGGAATCACTGCCGGAGTTCGCCGACCGCTTCGAATGCGCTCACTGCCACACGAACCGGCTCAAGGAGTTTCGCCGCAAACGCGCGCTGCGGCTGGTCGAGCCACAGCCGGAGCGCGAACTGCCGACTGGGCGGCAGAACGAAGTCAGCACGCCGGCGATGTGTTTTTCCTGCCACGATGGCTACGTCATGGATTCGCGTTCTCTGTGGCAGGCGGACAGCCACGCGCATCCACTGGGCATGGCCCCGTCGGCGAAGATCCGGCGGCCCGAAGTCGACGGTGAGCCGGTCTTCCCGATGAACGAGGACGGTCGCATGTACTGCGGGAGCTGCCACTCGCCGCACAACCACGAGGCCGCGACCAAGGCGGCACCGGATTTCATGCGCGTCGACCTGAAAACCGGAGACCTTTGCCTGGCCTGCCACACGGACAAGGTGACCGTACTGAGGACCGATCACGTGCCCCGGTCTTCGCGGCGCAAGCGCCGCCCGGCCGACTTCACGTCGAAAGGCCCCTGCGCGCGCTGCCACATTGCGCACAATGCGCAGGGCCCCTTGCTCTGGCGGCGCGAGCCGGGTCCGGGCAATACCACGGTCAACACGCTCTGCAACAGCTGTCACGAGGGCGACGTCAAGCCATCGCAGCACCCGCCCGACGTGGTCGCCTGGTCGGCCGCGCTGCGTTCGGCCCTGGTCGACGATTCCGGCGCGCCGATGCCGGTCTTCGACGCCCATGCCAGCCAGTCCGAGACCGGCGCGATCGGCTGCCCGACCTGCCACAACCCGCATCAGCAGCGGCCGGACGGCGCCCCTGATTACCACCCCGGCAAGTTCCTGCGGCGCGCGGAGTCCGCCGGCCTGCTCTGCGCCGACTGCCATGGGCCCTCGGGCCTGCGCCGCTACCAGTTCTTCCATTCCGCCACGACACGCAAAGGCCGGCATCAGTAGCGACCCCGGCCAGAATCCGCTACGGTTGTGCTGCCGGCCGTAACCAGGTGGCCGGCAGAGCATTTCATGAATGAGTGTGACGACAGGCGGGCCTTCGAGTTTGCCGATACAGACCACCGGCCGGCCGCCTGCCGGCGCGTCGGAATGCTCGCCACACTGCTGACGGCAAGCCTGTTGGCCGCTTGCGCGACCATGACGCGCAGCACCGAGGAAAGTTTCGTCATCGAGACCGAGCCACCCGGTGCCCGGGTCAAGGCCTCGACCGGCTGGCAGTGCGTGACGCCTTGCGAAGTTCAACTGAAGCGCCGTTCCGACTTCGTGCTGCTGATCGAGAAACCGGGTTATGAACCGGTGACGCAGACCATCAAGTCGAGTATCGATGGCGCCGGCGAAGCCGGGCTGGCTGGCAATGTCCTGCTTGGCGGACTGGTCGGCGCGGTGGTCGATTCCGGCAGCGGCGCCATGCACTCGCATCATCCGAATCCGCTGCGCCTGGTACTGACGCCGGCGGCAGCCGGCGATGGGCAGCCATCCAGGGGGGACTCAGCCGATGCACAACAACAAGAACAGCCTTGAGCCGATGACCATCGCCCGGGCACTCCGCGTGCGGCTAGCGATCGTACTGTTGCTGACTGCCGGCCTCGCTGCCTGTTATTCGAACCAGGGCGCATACGTGGCGCCCAATGTGGACCTCGACCACGACGCACTGTATTTCGTCGTCTATTCGAAACGTGACGAGCGCTCTCTGCACGAACAGATTGCGGAGCGGATGCGCAAGCGGGGCTTCAATGTCGTTACCGGCTTCGAATCACAGATGCCGGCATCGGCCAAGTATCTCGTCGAATACGCCGGACAGTGGCAATGGGACATGCGCTGGTACCTGCTGGCGCTGGAGATCCGCCTGTACCGGCCCGACAACCGGGAACTGATCGCGTCGGCGCATTCGACCCGCAGTTCGCTGGCAGCGAAGGATCCCGCGGACATGATCGACGAAGCTCTCGACCAACTGTTCGCTGCCGACACCTGAGAAAAGAGGAAATGCAACGATGAAAACCCCGATCGCGCTCCTCGCTGCCGCCGCCCTGCTGTCCGCCTGCAGTTCCCAGCCGGCCCTGCGCGTCGCCGACGCGGAAGGCACCGAGGCCGTTTCCGCGATCTTCATGAGTTGCAAGAAGCCGTTCGGGCTCACGCAGGATTGCTCGGCGCTTTCCGGGCCGAAGCGGAACATCGAGATCGACGGGCAGCCGTTCAAGGTGGCCGGCAATGAAAGCGGCACGATCACGGTGCTGTTCGGCCGGGG
>RFHQ01000023.1 GCA_003695765.1 Gammaproteobacteria bacterium | reverse complement strand
TTCGAGTTCCGGGATCTCCGTGACGTTGAACAACACCTGGAACAACGGCGCGCGGCTGAGACTCCGCTCCGGTTGCAAGGCTTCGACCAGCGATTCGAAGGGCAGCCGCTGGTGTGCCTGCGCCGCCAGCACGGTATCACGCACCGCGGCCAGCAATTCGCGCCCACTCGCAGCCAGATCGAGGCGCGTGCGCATGACCAGGCTATTGATGAACAAGCCGATCAGCCCCTGCGATTCCGGCAGCTCGCGACCAGCCACCGGCGTGCCGACCAGCACGTCCGTTTGCCCGGACCAGCGAGCCAGCAGCAACTGGAATGCCGCCAGCAACAGCATGAACAGCGAGCAGCGTTCCTCGCTCGCGAAGGCCCGCAATGTCGCCAGTCGGTCTGCGTCCCAGGCACGTCGCAGCCAGGCGCCGCGAAAGCGCTGTTCAGGCGGGCGCGGCCGGTCGGTCGGCAGTTCCAGCAGCGGCGGTGCATCCGCGAGTTGTTCTCGCCAGTACGCCAGCTCCGGCTCGATCGCGGCCGGCGCCAGCGTGGCCGCCTGCCAGTGAACGAAGTCAGCGTAGTCGACCGGCAACGGCGGCAGGAGCGGTGTTCGGCCCTGCGAGCGCGCCGCATAGCACTGCGCGAGTTCGCGGAACAGGATTGCGCTGGAGTAACCGTCGGCGATCAGGTGGTGCAGGACGAGCAGCAAGCGCCAGCGAGCCTGCCCGGTGGCCTGCAGCGCCACGCGCAGCAGCGGTCCGTTCTCGATGTCGAAACCCTGCTGCAGCAACGGGCGCAGATCGGCATCCGGCGCCAGTCGTTGTAATTCGACAGGCACATCGTCCAGCCGCTCGACTCGTGGCTCGCCGTCGTGCTGCCGGAAGACACTGCGCAGGCTGCCGTGGCGTGCCAGCAGATCGTCGATCGCAGACTGCAGTGCCGCCGCGTCGACGGTACCGTCGATCTCGATGCTGAACGCGATGTGATAGGCGGGACTGCCCGGATCGAGCTGCTCGAGAAACCATAGACGCCGTTGCCCGGCAGACAGCGGATGCCAGCGCGAGCCGCGCCCGTTGCGGGTGGGTGCACTCACGGCGGCGTTCCGGGCACCATCGACCGCGGCAGCCAGGCCGGCCAGCGTCGGGTCGGTAAAAAAGTCGCGCGCCGTGATCTGCACGGCGAATCGTTCTTGCAGCGCCGCCAGCATGCGCGTCGCCAGCAAGGACTGGCCACCGAGCTGGAAGAAATCGGCATCGGGCCGGTCGACCGGGCGACCCAGCAGTTCGCTCCAGAGTTGTGCGAGCGAGCGCTCCAGCCGGGTCAAGGCGCGTCCGGCGACGGGCGCGTCCTCCGGGACGGTCAGGCTCGCCCGGTCCAGCTTCCCGTTGGGCAGCAAGGGCAAGCGCTCGAGCTGGACGATCCGTTCCGGCACGGCGGCGATCGGCAAGCGCTGGAGCAAGGCGTGGCGCAACTCACCGGGATCCGGCCGCGCGCCCGTTTCCGGCTCGATCCACGCGAGCAGCCGCAGCCGATCGCCGCTCTCCAGCCGCGCCGCCGCGCGGCGCACACCGGGCAGCCCGGCGAGTTGCGCTTCGATGTCGCCGAGCTCGACGCGTTGGCCCGCGAGTTTCAGCTGCCGGTCGCGCCGGCCGAGGTATTGCAGCTGCCCGTCCGGCTGCCAGCGCGCGAGATCGCCGCTGCGGTACATGCGGCCGCCCGCGAACGGGTCCGGCAGGAAGCGTTCGCGGGTCAGTTCGGGATCGCCGGCGTAGCCGGCTCCTGCATCGATCCCACCGATGAACAACTCACCCGGCATGCCGGGGGGAACCAGCGCGCCGAATTCGTCCAGCAGGTAGGCACGGCGGCCCGGGATCGGCCGGCCGATCGGCACGACCGGCGCCGCTTCGCTCAGCGCCGCGCAACTCAGGTCCCAGGTCTCGGACGTGCCATAGACGTTCAACAACCCGATCGCCGGGGCCGCCGTGCGCAAACGCGCGCAGAGCTTCGGCGGCAGCGCTTCGCCGCTGCTGATCAGCAAGCGCAGCGCGGGCAAGCGCTGGCCCAGCTCGGGCACCGCGTCCAGCAGTTCCTGCAACAGCGTCGGCACCAGCACCAGGTGCGTGACTTGCTCTCGGGCCAGCAGCGCTGCGAGACGGCGCCCGTCCCGCAGGCGGTCGTCCGGCACGACGACCAGCGCTGCGCCGACCCCCAGCGCGCCGTACAGTTCCCAGAACGCGTCGATGAAATTCAGGCTGCTGCGAAACGCAAAGCGGTCGCGCTCGCTGAAGCCGAAATCGCGCCACATCCAGGCGCAGCGCGCCAATGCCTGCGCATGTGAACCGGCCGCCGCCTTCGGCTTGCCGGTGGTGCCCGAGGTGAACAGCAAAAAGGCCGGGGCCTCGCCGGTCACGGACACAGTCTCGCAGGCTGCGGCGGCCGGCCAGCAGTCGGCGGACAGCTCGATCGCGGGCCGCGCCCAGGCTGCGCCGGCGCCCGGTTCGACCAGCACGAGCTCAGGCTCGCCCAGCGTCAGGAAATGCCGCAAGCGCTCCGGCGGCTGCGCCGGGTCCAGCGGCAGGCAAACCGCCGCGCAACGATGCACGGCGAGGACCGCGGCCACGAGTTCCGCCGAGCGTGGCAGCGCCAGGCCAACGCGCGTTCCCGGTCCGACCCCGCGATCCTGCAGCGCGGCCGCCAGCGCCGTGACGCGCGCCTCCAGTTCGCCGTAGGACCAGCGCCGCCGGCCATCGATGAGGGCAATCGCCGAGCGGTGCTTCGCAACCGCACGGTCGAACAGTTCGGCGAGCGTCGCCGCGGGCGCGGCCACGGCCGGACCGCCGTCGCCCCAGGCGAGCAGGCGCTCGCGCTCACCGGGCAACAGCAGGTCGACTTCATGCAGGGGTCGGTCCGGTGCCGCCAGCAACTGCTCGACCACGGCCGCGAAACGCGCCGGCAGCGCCTCGGCGACCGCCGGCTCGAACAGGCCGTCGCAGTAGCCGAGCACCAGTTCCAGCGGGCGGCCCGGGCCATGGTCACTGAACGACCATTCGAGATCCCACCAGGATTCGCGGTCCGGCGTCGAACTCGAAAGTTCGACGCGCCGACCGGGCGGCGGCCGGTCCGGCCCTTCATAGAGCATCAGCACCTGGAACAGTGGGTGGCTGTCCGGGCGGCGCGGCGGTTGCAGCGCGGCGACCAGTTCTTCGAGCGGCAGTTCGCGGTGACGCCAGGCCGCGAGCACGACCTCGCGTTCCGCGGCCAGCAACTCGCGGAAACCGGCTTGCGGGTCGACCGGATTGCGGTAGACCAGGTTATTGGCCAGGCAGCCGACCAGGCCACGCTCGGAGCCGGTTTCGCGCGCCGTCACCGGCGAGCCGATGCCGAAGTCCGCTTGTCCCGACAGCCTCCATAGCAAGGCGCGCAAGCCGGCCAGCAACAGCATGAACGGTGTCGCCCGCTCGGCCCGGGCCAAAGCCCGCAGCGCGTCTGCAGTGGCGGCCGACAGCTCGAGCCGTCGCCGCCGCTGCCGGCCCCGCCCGCTGGTTGCCGCGCGGCGCGGCAGGCCGATCTCGGTCGGCATGTCGGCCAGTCGCCGGCACCACCAGTCGAGACTGGCGCGACGCTGCCGGCGGGCGGGCCGTTGCTGCTGGCGCCTCGCGAAAGCGTGATAGCTCGGCGCCGGCGGCAGCCGCTGCCCCGCGAGCAGAGCCGCGAGTTCATCGCGGATGATGCGCACCGACAACCCGTCGGCACAGATGTGATGCGCGGTGACCAACAGCCAGGCCGCGCCGCCGGGCGCCGGCGCCAGGCAGGCACGCAGCAGCGGCCCGGACTCCAGCGAAAACGGCCGTTCGATTTCGGCCTGCGCGAGTGCCCTCAGCGCCGCATCGTCCAGCAGCTGGTTGCGGTGGCACAGGCTGTGTGCCGCCAGCCGCTCGTCGGCCAACTGCCGCGGCTCGCCGCTGTCGAGGACGATGCGGCTGTGCAAGGCGTCGTGCCGCAGCACGATCTGTTCCCAGGCGCTGGCCACCTGCGAACGGTCCACGGGTGCGGCGATGCGCAGCAGGAATTGCTCGTGCGCGGCGATCCGCCCGGGATCGAGTGCACCGAGCAGCCAGAAACTGCGCTGCTGATCGCTGAGCGGGGTCAGCCTTTGCGCGGTGAGCGCTGCCAGCAGCTGCGGTTTCAGTTCCCGCAGCGCCTGCAAGCGCTCGCTGCTCAGTGCGCCGGCCGGCGCCCGGTAATGCAACTGTTCGCCGTCGGCCCACAGCTCGACGCCGGCGGCTTCGAGTTCCGCGAGCAATTCCGACGCGGTCATAGCACGCCCTCTTCGACTGCGGGCGAGCCGGTCTGCCGGGCCGCAGCGAGGCCGGCGACCGTCGGTGCCGCGAACAAGGCCGCGAGGCTGAGCCCGGCATCGACGCGCTGTTGCAGTTCGCTCAGCAGCCGCACCGCCAGCAGCGAGTCACCGCCCAGCGCGAAGAAATCGTCGTCGACGCCGACGCGCTCGACGCCCAGCACGTCGGCCCAGACGCCGGCGATGGCCGCCTCGCGCGCGTTGCGCGGCGCAACGAAGGGCGTCCCGATTTCGGGCCGGGCGCCGGCCGGCGCCGGCAGTGCGGAACGATCGAGCTTGCCGTTGCTGGTCAGCGGCAGCGCCGGCAGCTCGATCCAGGCCGTCGGCAGCATGTAGTCCGGCAAGCACTCGGCGAGCCGGGCCCGCAGGCGGGCCGGATCCGGTGTCGCGTCGAGAGTTTCCCAGAGCCGCTCGTGCAGGCGGCTGCTGCCCGCCGCTGCGCCGCGCCACGGTGACTCGAAGGTGATGCGCCGCTCGCCGGCCGACAGTTCGAAACAATAGTCGGGGCAGATACTGTCCCGCAGCAGCGCGCGCCATGCCAGCTGCAGCTCGGTGCCAGCGGCCAGCCTGGGCCCGCTGTCAGGCAGCGGCAGAAACACCGGCAACCAGGCCTGCTGGTGAACGAAGTAGTCGACCGGCTCACCGGCGCCACAATCGAGCACGGTCCAGAGCAGGAAGCCATCGAGGCGGCCGGGGCGGGAGACGCGAAAGCGGGCGTCGCCATCGGCCAAGGTCAACTCGCGACGGAAATCGAGATCTTCGAACAGCGCCGGCGCGGCCAGCAGGCGCTCCGGGCCCAGCCCGCGCAGGCACAGGCGCAGATCCCGCCGCTCGCCTGCAAGCAAGGCCTCGACATAGGGCCGCGCGGCGTCGGCGAAAGCCGGCTGCGCCAGCACCTCGTCCGGCAGTTCCACCGGCGCGATCCGCGTGATACAGCGCCGCGGCACCGGCTCGCAGCCCGGCGCGAACAAGCGGCGCGCGGCCCGCCAGATCGCGACGATGCCGTCCGCGCTGCCAATATTGCCGGTGATGCCCTGGACGGCGACCTCGGCCCGTTCCGGCAGGTCCACATCGGCGAGATCAGCATGGAGGACGCTGATGCGTTCCGCGAGCCCCTGCGCCTCGACCAGCCGGCGCGCCCTTTCGGCGGCTTCCGGCAAGCGCTCGACCGCATAGACATGACGCGCGCCCGCCTCCGCGGCCATGCGCGCGAACAGCGCCTGTTCGCCGCAGCCCATGTCCAGCACGATCCTGCCCGGCGCCTGCTCGCGCAGGGCTGCGCGGCAGGCGTCGAGGCGCGGGCGGTCGGCGGCCATCAGGTCGTAGAGGAACCGGTCATACCGGCCCCAAGGGCCCAGCGACGGCCAGAATTCGACGCTCGAGCCCCGCGGCCGTTGCGGCAGGTACCAGGCGACGAGGCGTGCCGATTCTCCGTCGCCATGCAGCGCAACGGCCGCATCGGCGATGCCCGGGCAGCGGCGTAGCTGCGCCTCGACCTCGGCCGGCTCGATCCGGTGACCACGCCATTTGATCTGCGTATCGCAGCGCCCGAGGTAACTCAGGCGGCCGTCAGCCGCCCGCTGCACGCGATCGCCGCTGCGGTAATAACGCCGCCCGTCACCCAGTGTGACGAAGCGTCTCGCGGTCAGTTCCGGATCGCCGAGATAGCCGCGCGCGACTCCCGGCCCGCTGATATACAGTTCGCCACGGTCCGCCGGCCGCCCTTGCTCGTCGAGCACGGCGAGGCGCACGCCGGGCAGGCACTCGCCGAGATCGCGCCGGCGCTCGGCACCGGGCCGGTATTCCCGCCAGCAGACCTGCCCGGCCGTCTCGGTCAGCGCATAGGTGTCCAGCAGCAGCGGCGCATCCGCCGGCTGCCGTTCGAACCAGCGCGCCAGGTCGCTGTCGTCCAGCGCTTCGCCGCTCAGCACCAGCAGGCGCAGCGCAAGGCCGTCCTGCGAATCCAGCGCGCCCACGTGCAGCAACTGGCGGAAGGCCGACGGCGTCTGGCTCAGCACGCTGACCGCTTCGGCCGCCAGCACTTCCCGCAGCGCCCAGGGATCGCGACGCGTCGCCGGCGGCACGGCGACGAGGCAGGCACCGTGGCTCAGCGCACCCCAGATTTCCCAGACCGAGAAGCCGAAAGCGACGCTGTGACACCAGCTCCAGCGATCCCGCGGACCGAGCCCGTAGCGCGCGGTAAAGGCATCGAAGAGTCCCGCGACGTTGCCATGGGTCACCATCACCGGTTTCGGCTGGCCCGTTGAGCCCGAGGTGAAGATCAGGTAGCAGAGCTGAGCGGCTTCGACCGCGGCATCCGCCGGCGATCGCGGATCGGTCTCGGGCGCCGGCAGGTCGACGCAGAGGCAGCGTTGCCCCGGGAACTCGTCGCGCCAGATGGACCCGGTCAGCACCAGCGCCGGCGAGACCAGCCGCAGCATCTCCT
Organism: Gammaproteobacteria bacterium; assembly: GCA_003695765.1. Classification (GTDB taxonomy): domain Bacteria; phylum Pseudomonadota; class Gammaproteobacteria; order Steroidobacterales; genus J054. Next base: position 4,764 of record RFHQ01000023.1, on the reverse strand, counting down.
CGCGACGGGCCGCCGGCTGCGCCGGCTCCAGCGGCAGCCAGGCGGCGCCGGCCCGCATGACCGCGAGCATTGCGACGAGGTAGTCCGGCGGCCAGTCGGTGCAGATCGCGACGATGTCTTCGGCGCCGATGCCGTCCGCCGCAAGGCGCCGCGCCAGGGCCGCCGAGCGCGCTGCCAGTTCCCCGTAGCTCAGCCCGCCGGCGTAGCCGGCCAGCGCCGGCGCCGCAGGCTGGCGCCGCGCCCGGTCGAGAAAGCGCTGGTGCAGGAAGACCGGGCTCACCGGCGGCACTCGAGTGTCAGCACCGGCGGATACTCGAGGTAACGGCGGAAATAGGCCTCGCCGTGCAGCGCGAGGCCGGCCGGATCGACCGCCGGTGGCGACCAGCGCAAACGGTCGAAGCCGGCGTCGCGCAGGCAGCGCTCATAGGTCTCCAGGGAAAACCAGTGCACGTCGAAGGCGAAGACGTCGCGACCGGCCAGCATCTGGTATCGGATCCGGCTGCCGTCGACGAGCGGCCGCTCGCAGTGCTTGCTGAAACCGTATTCGGCGTAGCCGCCGGGCGGCTCGGACGGCTGCGCCGGATTTTCGCTCATGGCCACCAGCCGGCCCCCGTCGACCAGGCTGCGGTAGACATGGCCGCACATGCGGGCCAGCGTGCCGGTGTCCGGCGCGTAGTGCAGCAGATAGGCGGCCAGCACGAGGTCGAAACGGCCGAGATCCGGCAGCTCGGCCGCGTCGGCCAGAATGTAGTCGATGGGGCCGCCGGCCGGCGGCGATGCCTCGCGGGCCAGTGCCAGCATCGCCGGCGAGACGTCCACGCCGACGACCTCCGCCGCGCCGGCCGCGGCCAGCTGCCGGCTGTAGAAACCATCGCCGCAGGCCAGATCCAGCACGCGCAGGCCGTCGACCGGGCCGGCGAGGCGCAACAGGCTCGGGATCTCGACCCAGCGCCGCAACGGTGATGCCCGGGTGCGCCGGTAGCGGTCCGCGATCGCGTCGTACTGTGCGCTCACCGCAGGGCTCGCCGCTCCGACCAGGCCCGCAGCAGCGCAAGGCTCGCATCGCGCTGCAGGCCGCCACGCAAACGGGGCCCGACCGGCAGCGGTTCCGCCGACAGCTCGTCGCCGGTCAGCTCCTGCAGATCGGCAAGGCTGGCGCCATAATGCACTTCGGCGATGCCGGCATAATGGGTGGCCGCGGCGCACATCAGGCAGGGCTCGACGGTGACGTAAAGCCGGGCGCCGTCGAGCCGCGTGGCATTCAACTCCGTGCTGGCCCGCCGGATCGCGACGATCTCGGCATGGCCGGTCGGATCGCTGCCGGAGAGCACGGTGTTGCGCGCCACGATTCGTCGCTCGCCATGCACCAGGCAGGCGCCGATCGGCACCTCTCCGGCCAGCAGCGCCTGACGGGCCTGTTGCAGTGCCAGGCCCATGCACTCGGCATCAGTCGCCGTCATCCTCGCCCTGGTAGATGCAGCCGGAAGTGCAGGTCTCGTTGATGAGCACGCGCGACAATCCCGGCAGCGACGGCTTCAGCCGCTGCCAGATCCAGCGCGCAACGACCTCGCTGGTCGGGTTTTCCAGCCCGTCGATCTCGTTCAGATAGTGGTGATCGAGCTGGCGATAGAGTGGTTCGAACGCGCGCTTGATGTCGGCGAAGTCCATGATCCAGCCGGTATCGGGGTCCAGTTGGCCGCGGACGTAGATCCTGCCCTTCCAGGAGTGTCCGTGCAGGCGCCCGCACTTGTGCCCCGGGGGCACATTCGGCAGCAGGTGCGCCGCTTCGAAGATGAACTCCTTATATATCTCCATGCTGCTCCGCGCTCGCCGGCTCGGGGCCGCTGTCCGCCGCCCGGTCGCTGTCGGGGAACCGGCTGCTGCCGGCATTGCTTCGCGGGGAGTCTCGTTCTCCGGCCGTATGCTCCCCTCGGCAACTATTGTGCATGAGTCCGCGGGCGGGCCGCCAGCGAGCATGGACCGAACCGCGGCCGCCCGATACCATGCGCCTTCCCAGTGATTGCACGAGCGAACGCCCCTGCCGTCGTCACCGCAACCCGATCTGGCACTGTATCGCCTCCCCGGCCTGCCGCTGATCCAGCCCGGCGATGAACTCGCGCCCCTGCTCGTCGCAGCCGCCGAGCGCGCCGGCCTCGAATTCCGGGACGGCGACGTCCTGGCCGTCGCCCAGAAGATCGTCTCGCGCAGCGAGGGCCGCTTCGTCGACCTGGCCGATATCGAACCGTCGGACGAAGCCAGGCGGCTGGCCGGGATCACCGGCAAGGACGCGCGCGCGGTCGAACTGGTGTTGCGGGAATCGCGCAGCGTGATCCGCGCAGCGCCCGGCGTGCTGATCGTCGAACACCGCCTCGGCATCGTACTGGCAAACGCCGGCATCGACCGCTCCAACGTGGCCGGGCGCGAAGATCTCGTCCTGCTCCTGCCTGAGGATCCGGATCGCTCGGCGGCGCAACTGCGGGACGAACTGCAGCAACGCGTCGAGACACGGTTGGGCGTGATCGTCATCGACAGCGTTGGCCGGCCCTGGCGCCTGGGCACGACCGGCCTGGCCATCGGCTGCGCCGGCGTCCCGGCATTGCTGGACCTGCGCGGGCGACCCGATCTCTATGGGCGGCCGATGCAGGTCGCCGAAATCGCCCCCGCCGATTCGCTGGCGGGCGCGGCCGCCCTGCTCTGTGGCGAAGGCGAGGAAGGTACGCCGGCGGTGCTGATCCGCGGCTATCCGGGCGGTGACAACGAACAGTCGGCGCGGGACGTGCTGCGGCCGGCAGCCGAGGATCTGTTCCGTTGACGACGCGCTGCCTGATGCTGTCCGGCGGTGTCGGCGGCGCCAAGCTGGCGCTCGGCTGCGCGCGGCTGCTGGGCGACAAGGAACTGACGATCGTCGCCAACGTCGGTGACGACTTCTGGCACCTCGGGCTGCGCATCTGTCCCGACCTGGACACGCTGATGTATACGCTGTCCGGACGGGTCAACACCGACAGCGGCTGGGGACGCGCCGACGAGGGCTGGCGGTTTCTCGAATGTCTCGCCGAGCTGGGCGGCCCGGACTGGTTCCGGCTCGGCGACCGCGACCTGGCGACGCATGTGTTGCGCAGCCAGCGCTTGCGCGCCGGCGAGCCGCTGAGCCGTATCACGGCCGATTTCTGCCGCCGACTCGGTACCGGCCAGCGCCTCCTGCCGGCCAGCGATGACCCCGTCGCGACGCGTGTGCACGGCAATGGCGAACTGCTGGATTTCCAGGACTATTTCGTGCGCCTGCGAGCTAAGCCGGCGGTCTCTGCAATTGACTACGCTGGTGCCGAAAACGCACAACCGGCGCCCGGCCTGCTGGCTACACTGGCCGACAGGCAATTGGAGGCGATCGTGATCGCGCCGTCGAACCCATGGCTCAGCATTGCGCCGATCCTGGCGATCCCGGGCATCCGCCAGGCGCTGCGGGACAGCCCCGCGCCGGTGATCGCGGTCTCGCCGATCGTCGCCGGCCGGGCGCTGAAGGGGCCGACGGCCAAGATCATGGCCGAGCTGGGACTGGAAGCCAGCGCCACGGCCATTGCACGCTACTACCGGGATCTTCTGGATGGCTTCATACTAGATGCTGCGGACGGGTCGCTGGCAGGCGAGTTGCAGGCCGGCGGATTGCCGGTACGCGAGTCGAACACCATCATGAATACACTCGACGACAAGCGGCGCCTGGCCGCCGAATGCCTCGAGTTCGCCGCCGAACTCAGGGCCGGCCGCCGATGACGGTCGCGGCACTGATCCCGGTGCGCGATTTCGCCACCGCGAAGCAGCGTCTGCGCGGGGTGCTCGACGACGCCACCTGTGCCGGACTGGCGGCCGCGATGCTGGACGACGTGATGACCGCCGTCGCCGCGGCCGGTCGCATCGACGAGCGTTTTCTGCTCGGCGGCGATGATGCCCGCCGAGTCGCTGCGCGCCGGGGCTGGCAGTGCTTGCCCGATCCGGGTGGCGGCCTGTCCGCCGCGCTGCACAGCGCCGCGGCGCAGCTCGTCGCGCGCGGCATCGGCACCCTGCTCGTCTTGCCGGGTGACCTGCCACGCGTCGACGCGCAGTGCATCGATGCGCTGCTCGCCGGGCATCGCGGCGGTGTCACCGTCTGCGCCGCCGCCCGTGACGGCGGCACCAATGCCTTGCTGCTGACCCCGCCCGATGCGATCGACTTCCAGTTCGGCGACGACAGCGCGCGCAAGCACCTGGAGGCGGGCATGGCCGCCGGCCTGCCGACCCGCCGTCTGACGCTGACAGGCTGCGCACGGGACATCGACACCGCCGACGACCTGCGGGAACTGTGCCTGCTGCAGCCAGCCGGCCGTACCGGCGCATTCCTGCAGGCGAGCGGCATCGCAGCTCGCTTCACCGCCGCCGAGCGCCGCAGCGCCGGGACGGAACAATGAACGGCGACTGGCAAGCGCTAGATGCCGCGCAGGCCTGGAAACTGGCCGCCGCTCTGCCACTCGAAGAACTGCTGCTGCAGGCCGCGGCGCTACGCGACGCCGGCAAGGGAGAGATCGTCAGCTATTCGCGCAAGGTCTTCATACCGCTGACCGAGTTGTGCCGTGACGTCTGCCACTACTGCACCTACGCCAAGACGCCGCGTCGCCTGGAACAGGTCTACCTGTCGCCGGAACGGGTGCTCGACATTGCCCGCGCCGGCCGCGCCGCCGGCTGCCAGGAAGCGCTGTTCACGCTCGGCGACAAGCCGGAGCTGCGCTATCGCGC
>RFHQ01000022.1 GCA_003695765.1 Gammaproteobacteria bacterium | reverse complement strand
TCGCGCGGTTTCCTCGGCGCCGAGCCGCTGCTCGGTGTCGACGCCGACGATGCGCCGCTGGTCTATTACGAGGCCCTGGACGATGCGACGCTGGAAGGCTTGCGCCAGGCCCGCGACCTCGGCGCCACCCAGGTGCTGGCCTCGCGCCGGGCGCTGGACGATCCCTTCGCCGCGCTGGAACTGTACCGCGAAGCCGCCGGACTCGGCTCGCTGGCCGCTTATCTCCAGATCGCCTCACTGTACTCGACGCTGGCCAGCGTGCCGCTGGAGAATCTGCGCGGCAATCCGCAACTGCTGCGCCGCGTGAGCGGTATCCGGCCGACCGCGGCGCTGAGCGCGTTCGGCTGGCTGATGGCCGGGCTGCGCGACGGCGGGCCGGTGATCGCCGACCCGGTGCTCGTCGACTGGGCCCAGCGGCTGTTCGCGCAGCTGCCGGAGAACCAGCGCAGCGCCGCCTGCGAACTGTCCGAGCGCTTCCTGCTGCAGGTCGCGGGCCTGCGCCGCAACAACGGCCTGCCGCCGTTCCCGGATTCACGGCCGCCCGTGTTCCTGTCGGTGCCGGCGCTGGACGAGGCCCTGCCCTGCGGCGACACCCGCTTCCCGTTCTATACGATGCTGGACACCGGCGACTGCCTCGCCGAACCAGCGATCGACGGCAGCGGGCGTGAACGCCTGCTGTACGTCTGCGACAGCGACTGACGCCGGGGCCGGCCGCGGCCGGCTGCTAAACTTGCCGCATGGACGTAACCCCGATCATCGAGCCGCTGAACCCCGCCCAGCGCGAGGCCGTGACCGCGCCGGACCAGCCGCTGCTGGTCGTCGCCGGCGCCGGCAGCGGCAAGACCCGGGTGCTCGTGCACCGCATCGCCTGGCTGATCCAGGTCGAGAACGTCTCGCCGCTGGGCATCCTGGCCGTGACCTTCACCAACAAGGCCGCCGCCGAGATGCGCGGGCGCATCGAGGCGCTGCTGGGCACGCCGATCGACAACCTCTGGGTCGGCACTTTCCACGGCCTCGCCCACCGCCTGCTGCGGCGGCACTGGCGCGAGGCCGGGCTGCCGCAGTCCTTCCAGATCCTCGATGCCGAGGACCAGCTGCGGCTGATCCGCCGCCTGGTCCGCGACCTCGAACTCGACGACAGCACCTGGGTGCCGCGCGAGATCCAGTGGTTCATCAACGCGCAGAAAGACGAGGGGCTGCGGCCGGAGCAGATCGACGACCGGCAGGACCCGAACCGCCGCCAGCTGATCCGCCTCTACCGGCTGTACCAGGACAGCTGCGAACAGGCCGGACTGGTCGATTTCGCCGAGCTGCTGCTGCGCGCGCACGAGCTGTGGCTGCGGCAACCGGAGCTGCTGGCCCGCTACCAGCGGCGCTTCCGGCACCTGCTGGTGGACGAGTTCCAGGACACCAACGCGATCCAGTACGCGTGGCTGCGGGTGCTCGCCGGTGAGACCGGCGTGCCCTTCGTCGTCGGCGATGACGACCAGTCCATCTACCGCTGGCGCGGCGCGCGCATGGAACATTTGCAGCGCTTCCGCAAGGACTTCCCCGACGCGCAGATGGTCAAGCTGGAACAGAACTACCGCTCCACGGCGACCATCCTGAAGGCGGCGAATGCGATCATCGAACACAACAGCGGCCGGCTCGGCAAGCAGCTGTGGACCGAGGGCAGCGACGGCGAGCCGATCCGCCTGTACAACGCCTACAACGAGCGCGACGAGGCGGACTTCGTCATCGGCCGGATCCAGGACTGGGTGGCGCAGGGCAACCGGCGCAGCGAGGCGGCCGTGCTCTACCGTTCCAATGCGCAGTCGCGGGTCTTCGAAGATGCGCTGCTGCGGGCCAATCTGCCCTACCGAGTCTACGGGGGCCTGCGTTTCTTCGAACGCGCCGAGATCAAGGACGCGCTGGCCTATCTGCGCCTGGTCGCGAGCCGCGACGACGATGCCTCCTTCGAACGGGTCGTCAACCTGCCGACCCGTGGCATCGGCGCGCGCACCGTGGAGCAGCTGCGCGAATATGCGCGCGCCAACGGCCTGTCGCTATGGCAGTCGGCCGCGAGCCTCGCCGGCAACCAGTTGAGCGGCCGGGCCGCGAACGCGGTGCAGGCCTTCCTGCAGCTGATCGAAGCACTGGACCGCGAGACCCGCGAACTGGAACTGCACGAGCAGGTCGACCACGTGATCCGCCGCAGCGGCCTGGTCGAGCACTACCGCAAGGAACCGCGCGACCGCGCCGAGGCGCGGCTCGAGAACCTCGACGAGCTGGTCAGCGCGGCCCGCGGCTTCGAGCCGGGCGAGGAAGCCGGGGACATGCGCCTGCTCGACGCCTTTCTGGCCCATGCCGTGCTGGAGTCCGGCGACACCCAGGCCGAGAGCTGGGAAGACTGCGTGCAGCTGATGACCCTGCACAGCGCCAAGGGGCTCGAGTTTCCGCTGGTGTTCATCACCGGCATGGAGGACGGCCTGTTCCCGCACCGCCGCTCGCTGAACGATCCGGCCGGGCTCGAAGAGGAGCGCCGGCTCTGCTACGTCGGCGCGACCCGCGCAATGCAGACCCTGTACCTGACCTATGCCGAGCAGCGCCGCCTGCACGGCATCGACAGCTTTGGCGCACCGTCGCGCTTCATCGGCGAGATCCCCGAGGAACTGATCGAGGAGGTCCGCCCGGCGATCCGGGTCTCCCGGCCGCTGCGCCGTCATGCCCGGCCGCGGCCTGGCCGGGTCGAGCGCAGCGACGACACCGGCGGACTGCGCCTCGGCCAGCGGGTCCGGCATGGCAAGTTCGGCGAGGGCGTGGTCCTGAACTACGAGGGCTCCGGCGCCCACGCGCGCGTGCAGGTGAACTTCGAGAACGCCGGCACCAAGTGGCTGGTCATGTCCTATGCGCGGCTGGAACTGATGTAGAATGATCGCCGCCCGCGCAGCGCGTCGAGCCAGCCAATGAAAATTCTCATCCTGGGCGCCGGCCAGGTCGGTTCCTCCGCCGCTTATCAGCTTGCCCGGCAGGAAGCCAACGAGGTCACGGTCGTCGACGTCGATTCCACGGTCTTGCGCGAACTGCAGGACCGGCTCGATATCCGCACCGTCGTCGGCCACGGCGCGCACCCGGACGTGTTGCAGCTGGCCGGGGCCGCGGACGCCGACATCCTGATCGCGCTGACCAGCAGCGACGAGGTCAACATGGTCGCCTGCCAGGTCGACCGGCATTTCTTCGACGGCGGCAAGCCGGGCGCCGGCCGCACCCGGATCGCGCGCATCCGCAGTGCCGAATACCTGCGGGACGCCGGCGAAGAAGGCTCGCTGTTCTCGCCGCAGGCGATTCCGGTCGACGTGTTCATCTCGCCGGAGCAACTGGTCACCGACCACATCGAGGAACTGGTGCACTTCCCCGGCGCCTTCCAGGTGCTGGACTTCGCCGGCGGCCGTGTGCGGCTGGTCGGCGCGCGGGCGGTCGAGGGCGGGTCGCTCGTGAATCAGCAGATCAAGTCGCTGAAGGAACACATCCCCGGCGTCGAGACCCGCATCGCCGCGATCTATCGCGCGGGCCAGAGCATTACGCCGGACGGCAGCACGCTGATCCGCGAAGGCGACGAGGTCTTCTTCATCGCTGCGACCAAGGACATCCGTCTGGTCATGAGCGAGATGCGCAAGCCGGAAGAATCGGTGCGCCGGATCACGATCGCCGGCGGCGGGGCCATCGGTTATCGCCTCGCGCGGCGGCTGGAGATGACCAACCAGGTCAAGGTCATCGAGCGCGACCGCAACCGGGCGCGGCAGATCTCCGAGCGCCTGGCGAAGGCCATCGTGCTGCACGGCGATGCGGCGGACGAGGAACTGCTGCTGGAGGAGAACATCGACAGCGCCGATGTCTTCGTCTCGGTGACCAATGCCGAGGAGGCCAATATCCTGTCGGCAATGCTCGCCAAACGGCTCGGCTGCAAAAAGGTCATGGCCCTGATCAACCGGCCGGCCTACGCCGAGCTGGTCGAGGAAAGTGGCTCGATCGACGTCGCGATCTCGCCGCAGCAGGTCACGATCAGCGCGCTGCTGTCGCATGTGCGCAGCGGTGATGTCGTCAAGGTGCACAGCCTGCGTCGCGGCCAGGCCGAAGCCATCGAGGCAGTCGCGCACGGCAGCGCGGCCAGTTCCCGCGTCGTCGGCCGCAAGATCGAGGACATCCCGCTGCCCGAGGGCGTCACGATCGGCGCGATCTACCGCGACGGCCGCGTCGTGCAAGCGCATCATGATACCGCGATCGAAGCCGGCGACCATGTGATCATGTTCATCACCGAGCGCCGCCAGACGCAGGCGGTCGAGCGGCTGTTCGCGACCGAGAACGAGAGCCGGGCGGCCGCCGTCTAGCCCGCGGGCGGCAGGGGCAGCGGGCGGGCAGCCATGCGCATCGCGGTCACCCAGAGAATCATCGGCCTGCTGCTGATGACCTTCAGCACGACCATGCTGCCGCCGGTCGTGGTCTCGCTGATCTTCGCCGACGGCTCGGCGCCGGCCTTTGTCTATGGCTTCGCCGTGACGCTCGCGGCCGGTTGCCTGGTCTGGCTGCCGGTGCGCCATGACCGCCGCGAGCCGCGCCTGCGCGACGGCTTCCTGATCGTCGCCGGCTTCTGGCTCGTGCTCGGCAGCTTCGGCGCGATGCCGCTGCTGTTCGCCAGCGAGCCGAGCCTGCGGATCATCGACGCGCTGTTCGAAGCGATCTCCGGGCTGACCACGACCGGCGCCACCGTGCTCACCGGCCTCGATTCGCTGCCGCCGGCGGTGCTCTGGTACCGCCAGCAACTGCAATGGCTCGGCGGCATCGGCATCATCGTGCTCGCGATCGCCGTGCTGCCGATGCTCGGCGTCGGCGGCATGCAGCTCTACCGCGCGGAGACGCCGGGGCCGGTCAAGGACAACAAGCTGACGCCGCGGATCACCGAGACGGCCAAGGCGCTGTTTCTCGTCTACCTGGGCCTGACCACGGCCTGCGCGATCGCCTATTTCGCCGCCGGCATGAGCCTGTTCGACGCCATCTGCCACAGCTTCAGCACGATCGCGATCGGCGGTTTCTCGACCCACGACCTCAGCATCGGCCACTTCGACAGCACGCTGATCGATCTGGTCGCCGTGGTCTTCATGTTCATCGCCGGCATCAACTTCTCGCTGCATTTCGTCGCCTGGCGCAACCTGTCGCTGGCCCACTACTTCAGCGACCCGGAGACCCGCGCCTACGCCAACCTGCTGGCCGGGATGCTGATCTTCGTCGTGCTGACGCTTTATCTGCAGGGCCAATATGCATTGCTCTCCGACAACGTCGTCAACGGCCTGTTCCAGGTGGTCTCGGTGGCCACGACCACCGGCTTCACGACCACGGATTTCTCGGCCTGGCCGGGCGCGCTGCCGGTCCTGCTGCTGTTCTCCAGCTTCGTCGGCGGCTGCGTCGGCTCCACCGGCGGCGGCATGAAGGTGATGCGCGTGCTGCTGCTGTACAAGCAGGGCCTGCGCGAGGTCCGCCGGCTGGTGCACCCCAGTGCCGAGATGCCGGTGAAGCTCGGCAACAACCCGGTGCCGGCGCGCGCGATCGACGCCGTCTGGGGCTTCTTCGGCGTCTATGTCGTGGTCTTCGTCGCGATGATGACCGTGCTGCTGGCCACCGGCCTGGACCAGGTCACGGCCTTCTCGGCGATCGCCGCCAGCCTGAACAACCTCGGCCCCGGCCTCGGCGACGTGGCCACCGGCTTCGGTGGCGTCAACGACGTCGCCAAGGCGGTCTGCATCGTCGCGATGCTGCTGGGCCGGCTCGAGATCTTCACGCTGCTCGTGCTGGTCACGCCGACCTTCTGGCGCCCATGAACCGCTGGCAGGCCATCGCCGACCGCGTCGAAGGGCTGAACGTCGCCATCGGCCGGGGCGTCGCCTGGCTGACGCTGGCCATGGTGCTGCTGACCGTGGCCATCGTCGTGCTGCGCTACCTGTTCGACCTCGGCTGGATCTGGCTGCAGGAGACGGTCACCTGGATGCACGCGGCCGTGTTCATGCTGGCCGCCGCCTATACGCTGGCGCGCGACGAGCAGGTGCGCGTGGACATCTTCTACGCCGCGGCCGGCCGACGGCGGCAGGCGCTGATCGATGTGCTCGGCACGCTGCTGTTCCTGCTGCCCTTCTGCGCCTTCCTGCTGGTCGAGAGCTGGCCCTACGTGCTGGAGTCATGGCAGATCCGGGAAGGCTCGCGCGAGGCCGGCGGGCTGCTCTACCCGGCCGTGCCGCTGCTGAAGAGCTGCATCCCGCTGACCGCGATCCTGCTGCTGCTGCAGGGCCTGGCGACGCTGGCCCGCAAGCTGCCGCTGCCGCCGGCCGACGGCGGGGCCGAGCGCCCGCAACACCCGGAGCCCGGGCTGTGAAGCCGCGACCGGAGACCCGTTGAGATGTCGATCCTTGCACTATTTATGTTCGCCGCCGTGGTGCTGATCATGCTCGCCGGCTTTCCGGTGGCGTTCACGCTGGCCGGCGTCGCCCTGCTGTTCGCCTTCGGCGGCGCGCTGGCCGGTGTCTTCGACACCGCCTTCCTGGCGACGATGCCGAGCCGGGTCTTCGGCATCATGGGCAACGAGACGCTGGTCGCCGTGCCGCTGTTCGTGTTCATGGGCGTGACGCTGGAGCGCGCGCGCATCGCCGAGGAACTGCTGGACACGCTGGGCCAGCTCTTCGGCCGCCTGCGCGGCGGGCTGGCGATCTCGGTGACGCTGGTCGGCATGCTGCTGGCCGCCAGCACCGGCATCGTCGGCGCCACGGTCGTGACCATGGGCCTGCTGTCGTTGCCGACGATGCTCCGCCGCGGCTACGACCCGGCCGTCGCGACGGGTACGATCAGCGCCTCGGGCACGCTGGGCCAGATCATCCCGCCGTCGATCATCCTCGTGCTGCTCGGCGACGTGCTGTCCTCCGCCTACCAGCAGGCACAGCTCAGCCAGGGCATCTACAACCCGGACACGGTCTCGGTCGGCGACCTGTTCATCGGCGCGCTGCTGCCGGGGCTCACGCTGGTCGCGCTGTACATCGCCTGGCTGCTGATCGTCGCCTGGCTGCGCCCGCAGGCGATGCCGCCGGGGCGCAGCGAAGAGGACCGCCGGGAAGGGCGACTCGCCTTGCGCGTGATCCGCGCCCTGCTGCCGCCACTGCTGCTGATCCTCGCCGTGCTCGGCTCGATCATGGCCGGCTTCGCGACGCCGACCGAGGCGGCCGCCGTCGGCGGAGCCGGCGCGCTGCTGCTCGCCGCCCTCCGGCGGGCGCTGGACCGGGAGCGCCTGCGCGACATCGCGCGCAGCACGGCCCGGATCAGCAGCATGGTGTTCATGATCCTGATCGGCGCCTCGCTGTTCTCGCTGGTGTTCCGCGGCTATGCGGGCGACGAACTGGTGCGCGACTTTCTCACCGGCCTGCCGGGCGGCGTTTACACCGCCTTGTTCATGGTCATGCTGGTGATGTTCCTGCTCGGCTTCGTGCTGGACTTCATCGAGATCACCTTCGTCGTCGTGCCGATCGTCGGCCCGGTGCTGCTGGCCATGGGCCTGGACCCGGTCTGGCTGGGCATCATGATTGCGATCAACCTGCAGACTTCGTTTCTCACGCCGCCCTTCGGCTTCGCGTTGTTCTACCTGCGCGGCGTCGCGCCGGCCGAAGTGCCGACCTCGGCGATCTACCGCGGCGTCATCCCCTTCGTGATCATCCAGTTGCTCATGCTGCTGCTGCTGGCCGCCTGGCCGGCGCTCGCGACCTGGCTGCCGGATCGCCTGCAGGGCTGAGCATGCGCATCGTCGAACTTCCGCATCGCCGCCTGCCGGTCGCGCTGGCGATCCACGAGGTGCTGCAGGCGGCCCAGCGCGTCGAGGCCGAACTGGTCGACGCCGAGCGCTTTCCGCCGCTCGGCCGCGGCGTCGCCGACATCTGCCTGGCGCGCAGCCGCTTTCGCGGCATCGAGATCGACGGCCGGCTGGCTGCCGTGATCGAGACCGAGCGCCCGGCGCCCGGGCACACGCACATCGCCAGCCTTGCCGTGCAGCCGGCGTATTTCCGCCGCGGCCTGGCCTCGGCGCTGCTGGCCTCGGTGCTGGCCGAGCCCGGTATCGAGCGGGTCACGGTCGACACCGCCGCGGCCAATGCCCCGGCACTGGCGCTGTACCGGAAGTTCGGGTTCGAACTGCGGCGGCGCTGGCAGACCCGTGAAGGCATCCCGATGGTCTCGCTGGTCCGCTGCGACTAGTTGCGTGCCACCGGTGGCCGGGCTAGCCTCGCAGCGGCCCCTTTGGATATCGCCGAGGACCGACCATTGCGCAGCAACAGTGCAGCCCATGCGTTCCCGCATCGGCGACCATGCCCGGGCCGGGCGTGGGCGCCGGGCGTGGCGGCGCTGACACTGCTGGTCCTTGGCGGTTGCGCGAGCACGCCGCGGCCCGCCGAGGCGCCGGCGGTGCCGGCCGGGCAAGCGGCCGCGGCGGATGAACACTTCGCCCGGCTCCATCGCGGCGTCGACCTGCTGATGCGCCGCAAGCTGCCGCGCAAGGCCATCGACGAATATTTCGACCCGGTGATCGCCGAGGCCGGCTGCGAGCGGCTGCTGGAAGGCGAACCGCGCACCTACGTCGCGCGCACGCCGGCCGAGTCGGTGTTCTACCTCGTGCAGGCGGCACGCCAGGACTTGAAGGCCGTGGTCGTCCGCACGCCCTGCGCCGATGCCTTCTACCTGAAAGGCTATGCGCTGCTGGACCTCGGCGATGTCGAGGGCGCGCGGGCGGCGATCGAGCGGGCGGTCGCGCTGGCGCCGCGCAATGCGCAGTACCTCGCCGAGCTCGGACACATCCACCATGTCGAGCGGGACTGGGAAGGCGCGCTGACGATCTTCACGCTCGCCGAAGACAGCGCGCGCTCTTTCTCGCCCGAGGACGCCCGGCTGGGCGAAGTCACCCGTGCGCTGCGCGGCATGGGCTTCAGCCTGATCGAGCTGGGCCGGCTGAACGAGGCCGAACTGCGCTTTCGCGAAAGCCTGCAACTCGACCCGGACGACGAGGCCGCGCAGCAGGAACTCGCCTACATCGAGCAGTTGCGCGAACAGGCGGCCCATGCCCCGGAGTGAAGGCCGTTTCTGGCGCCTCGCCTGGGTCGCCACGCTGGCCGCCGTGTTCAGCTGGTCGGTCATCGACCCGAAGGACTACCTGACCTGGTTCCTCGAAGTCTCGCCGGTGATCATCGGCGTGATCCTGCTGGCACTGACCCGCCGGCGTTTTCCGCTGACGCCATTGCTGTATTTCCTGATCCTCGTGCACGCGATCGTGCTGATGGTCGGCGGCCATTACACCTACGCCGAAGTGCCGCTATTCGATGCGCTGAAGCCGGTGTTCGGTTTCGAACGCAACAATTTCGACAAGCTCGGGCATTTCATGCAGGGTTTCATGCCGGCGATCCTCGCGCGCGAGATCCTGATCCGCCTGAACGTGATCCCGGATCCGG
>RFHQ01000155.1 GCA_003695765.1 Gammaproteobacteria bacterium | reverse complement strand
GTGGCCGCTATCCCGGGCATGCCTTCCTCGCCGAGGAGAGCGGCCGGCATGGCGAGGCCGAGTGCCTGTGGATCATCGACCCGCTGGACGGCACGACGAATTTCGTCCACGGCTTTCCGGTCTTCGCCGTGTCGATCGCCCTGCAGTATCGCGGCCGGCTGGAACTGGGCGTGGTCTACGACCCGCTGCGCCAGGAACTGTTCACGGCACTGCGCGGGGCGGGCGCCCAGCTCGACGGCCGGCGCATCCGCGTGTCATCCCGCCACGGCCTGGACACGGCCCTGATCGGCACCGGCTTTCCCTATCGCTCGGCCGACGAGGAATCCAGCCGCTATCTGCGCATGCTGCAGGCCGTGCTGGAGCGCACGGCCGGCATCCGGCGCCCGGGCTCGGCGGCGCTGGACCTGGCCTATGTCGCCGCCGGCCGCCTCGACGGCTTCTGGGAATTCTCGCTGAAACCCTGGGATCTCGCGGCCGGCATGCTGCTGATCCAGGAAGCCGGCGGCCTGGTCGACGGCCTGGACGGCGACGCCGACCCGCTGGCCAGCGGCAGCATCGTCGCCGGCAACCCGAAGATCGAGCCGGCGCTGCGCCGCCTGCTTCTGGACAGCGCCTAGGGCAGGTCGCCGGCGCCGCTCTGCTCCACCTTCGGCGGCACAAGGTCCAGCTGGCTGATATTCAGGCCCAGCGCCACGGTGCTGGCGACGAAGATCGAGGAGTAGGTGCCGATCACGATGCCGACGATCAGCGCGACCGAGAAACCGTAGACCGCCTCGCCGCCGAGCAGCAGCAGCGCGACCAGCACCAGCAGCGTGGTCAGGCTGGTGATGATCGTCCGGCCCAGCATCTGGTTGATCGAGGCGTTCATGATCGCCTCCGCGCCTTCCTTGCGGATGCGCCGGAAATTCTCGCGAATGCGGTCGAAGACCACGATCGTGTCGTTCAGCGAGTAACCGATCACGGCCAGCACGGCCGCGAGCACCGACAGGTCGAAGCCGAGCCCGGTGACGGAAAAGAATCCGAGCGTGATGATCACGTCGTGGATCAACGCCGCCACGGCGCCGACTGCAAACTTCCACTGGAAGCGGATGATGATGTAGATCAGGATCATGATCAGCGCGAACAGCATCGCCAGGCCGCCGCGCTCCGTCAGTTCCTCGCCGACCTGCGGCCCGACGAATTCGACCCGCCGCAGCTCGACCTGCTGTCCGCCGGCGTTCAGCATTTCGAGGATCTGCTCGCCGAGCTGACCGCTCTTGACGTCTTCGCGCGGCGGCACGCGGATCAGCACGTCCCGCGACGAGCCGAAGTTCTGCACCAGGGCATCGTCGAAACCGCCGTTCGCCAGCCGCCCGCGGATGTCTTCGAGGTCGGCCGCCTGCGGGTAGCCGACTTCGAGCAGCACGCCGCCGGTGAAATCGATGCCGAAGTTCAGTCCGCGTGTGGCCAGCGAGCCCAGCGACACGACGATCAACAGCGTGGACAGCGCCGCCGCCAGCCGGCGCTGACCGAGGAAATCGATGTTGGTTCTCTGTCCCGCCAGGCGCATGCGCAGCTCTCCTAGACCGGCAGGCGTTCGAGCCGGCGGCCACCGTAGACCAGGTTGACAACCGCCCGCGTGCCGATGATCGCCGTGAACATCGAGGTCACGATACCGAGCGACAGCGTGACCGCGAAGCCCTTGATCGGCCCGGTGCCGAAGGCGAACAGCACGATGGCGGCAATCAGCGTCGTGATATTCGCGTCCGCGATCGTCGACAGGGCCTTGGCATAGCCGGCCTCGATGCTCGCCTGCGGAGAATTGCCGTTGCGCACCTCTTCCCGCATGCGCTCGAAGATCAACACGTTGGCGTCCACGGCCATGCCGACGGTCAGCACGATGCCGGCGATGCCGGGTAGCGTCAGCGAGGCCTGCAGCAGTGACAGCAACGCGACGATCAGCACCAGGTTCATCAGCAGCGCGAGGTCCGCGATCAGGCCGAAGACCCGGTAATAGACGATCATGAACAGGGCGACGAGCGCCAGGCCGATAACCACGGCCTCCATGCCCTTCTCGATGTTGTCGCGGCCAAGGCTCGGGCCGATCGTGCGTTCCTCCACCTTGAAGATCGGCGCAGCCAGCGCGCCGGCGCGCAGCAGCAGCGCGAGATCACGCGCTTCCAGCACATCCAGGCCGGTGATCTGGAAGGAGCTGCTGAAGACGCCGCGGATGGTCGCAACATTGATGACTTCCTTTTCCTCCTTAGGCACCTCGATCTTCTTGCCGTCGCGCTCGATGGTCTCACGCTTCTGCTCGACGAAGACCACGGCCATCGGCTTGCCGAGATTGGCCTTGGTGGTCTCCAGCATCGAGCGGGCGCCCTTGCTGTCCAGCCTCACGAAGACCGCCGGCAGCCCCTCGGAGAAGCCCGAGGTCGCGTCGACGAGTTGATCGCCGGTGACGATCGTGCGGCGCTTCAGCAGCACCGGGTTGCCCTGCCGGTCGTAGAGCAGGTCGCAGCCCAGCGGCGCCCGGCCGCGGCGTTCGGCCTCGAGCGGATTCTCGCCCTCGCAGACCAGGTGGAATTCCAGCGTCGCGGTGGCGCCCAGCACCCGCTCCGCCTGCGACGGATCCTGGATGCCCGGCAACTGCACGACGATGCGGTCCAGCCCCTGGCGCTGCACCACGGGCTCGGCGACGCCCAGCTCGTTGACCCGGTTGCGCAAGGTCACGATGTTCTGCTGGATCGCGAAGTCGCGCCGCTCCCTGATCTGGTCCTCGGTCATGCGGACGACCAGCGTATCCGGACCCTCGCGGTCGATCTCGACTTCCGGGTCGGCATCGACCAGCAAGGCTTCGGCGCGGTCCATGTCCGCGGGATCGGCCAGCCGGATGATCACGCGGTCGTCGCGCAGTTCGACGCTGCGGCGGATGCGTTCGTCGCGCAGCAGCTTGCTGAAATCGGTCGCGTAGCTCTGCAGGCGCTGGCGGACGGCCGCGTCGATGTCGACCTCGAACAGGAAATGCACACCGCCCCGCAGGTCCAGCCCCAGGCTCATCGGCCGCAGACCCAGCGAACGGAGCCAGGCCGGCGTCTGCGGCGCCAGCGTCAGCGCCACGACATAGTTCTTGCCCAGGCTCGACCGCAGCAGGTCGCTGGCCTGCAGCTGATCCTCGACGCTGCCGAACTGCACGATGGCATGGCCCTCCTGCTCGTACATCGCCGTCGGCTCCAGGCCGGCATTGTCCAGCGCCAGCCGGATCTGCTGCAGCTCCACGTCCTCCAGCGCTTCGCCGGTGTCGTGGCTGATCTGTAGCGCCGGCGCGTCACCGAAGACATTCGGCAGGGCGACGAGTATCCCCAGCAGCACGACGGCGAGGACCAGGAGATTTTTCCAGGCGGGATAACGGTTCATGCGCTTGCGGCCCGGTCAGGCGTTCTTCAGCGTCCCTTTCGGCATCACGGCGGCGATCGTATGCCGTTGCACCTTGACGGTCACGCCGTCGGCCAGCTCGACGTGCACAAACTGCTCGCCCAGTTGCGTGACCTTGCCGAGCAGGCCGCCCGCGGTCACGACTTCGTCCCCGACCGCGAGATTGGCGACCATTTCCCGGTGCTCCTTCTGGCGCTTGTTCTGCGGCCGGATCAGCAGGAAATAGAAGACGACAAAGATCAGGATCAGCGGCAGAAAGCTGATCAGCGCGTTCGGTTCCGCCGGGCCGCCCTGCGCCCATGCATCCTGTATCAACCACCCCATCGGCCGAGTCCCGGGCTCACAAAAGGCGCGTATTATTGCACATCCGGCGGCCGGCTCGCGCCCTGTTCAGGCCGCCAGCCGGGCCAGCGAGTCCGCCGCGTAGGCCGAGAAACGCCCGGCGGCGATGGCCGCGCGGATCTCCGCCATCAGCTCCTGATAGTAGAAGAGGTTGTGGATCGTGTTCAGGCGCGCCCCCAGCGCCTCGCGGCACTGGTCCAGGTGCCGCAGGTAGGCGCGGCTGTAATGCCGGCAGGTGTAGCAGCGGCAGTCGGGATCCAGCGGTCCCGGATCGTCCCGGTAGCGGGCGTTGCGGATGCGCACGACGCCGTGGCGGGTGAACAGGTGGCCGTTGCGGGCATTGCGCGTGGGCAGCACGCAGTCGAATAGATCGATGCCGCGCGCGACAGCCTTGATGATGTCGGCGGGCGTGCCGACGCCCATCAGGTAGCGTGGCTGACCGGCCGGCAGCAGCGGCACTGTGTGCTCGAGCACCGCGAGCCGCTCCGCCTCGGGCTCGCCGACCGACAGGCCGCCGATCGCGAGACCGTCGAAACCGATGTCGATGAGCCCGGCCACCGAGGCGCTGCGCAAGGCCGGGTACACGCCGCCCTGCACGATACCGAACAGCCGGCTGCCGGCGCTCGCGCCGCCGCCGTCGTCGAAAGCGGCCCGGCTGCGCCGTGCCCAACGCAGCGACAGTTCCATCGACGCGCGCGCCTCGGTTTCGCTGACCGGGTAGTCGGTGCACTCGTCGAAGACCATCTGGATGTCGCTGCCCAGCTCGGCCTGCACCTGCATCGCCCGTTCCGGCGTCAGCATCACCCGGCTCCCGTCGGTCGGCGCCTGGAACTCGACGCCCTCTTCGCTCAGCTTGCGGCGCTT
>RFHQ01000154.1 GCA_003695765.1 Gammaproteobacteria bacterium | reverse complement strand
GGGAACTCTCGCGCTCGGCGCTGTCGGCCAGCGTCCGGATCGCGGCAATGGACTGGCGTCTTTTCATGCGTCGTTTCCTTTCGCCGGCGTGCCGGCTGCCGGCACCGGGCTGCTGACCAGTGCGATCAGCTGCGCGATACTGTCTTCCAGACTGACGGGCTCGTGCTGGGACTGCCGCAGAAAAGCCTCGATCCGCGGCCATAGCTGGACGGCGCGGTCGAGCTGCGGATCGGCGCCGCTGCGGTAGGCGCCGACCGTGATCAGGTCGCGGTGGCGCATGTAGTAGGAGTAGATCTCGCGGAAGCGCTGGGCCGCCTGCTGCTGGTCCGGGCCGGCGATGCGCAGCATCGAGCGGCTCACCGATGGTTCGATGTCGATCGGCGGGTAGATGCCGCTCTCGGCGATGCTCCGCGACAGCATCACGTGGCCGTCGAGGATCGCGCGCGCCGCATCCACGATCGGGTCGTGCTCGTCGTCGCCCTCGGCCAGCACCGTGTAGAAGGCCGTGATCGACCCCTGGCCGGCCGTCCCGGTGCCGGCACGCTCCACCAGTTGCGGCAGGCGCGCGAACACCGACGGCGGGTAGCCCTTGGTCGCCGGCGGCTCGCCGATCGCCAGCCCGATTTCACGCTGCGCCTGGGCGAAGCGGGTCAGCGAATCCATCAGCAGCAGCACATCCTTGCCACGATCGCGGAAGTATTCGGCGATGGCCGTCGCGGTCCAGGCGCCGTGCACGCGCATCAGCGGCGAGCAGTCCGCCGGCGTGGCAACGACGACGGCACGCGCCAGCCCTTCGGCACCCAGGTTGTCCTCGACGAATTCCTTGACTTCGCGCCCGCGCTCGCCGATCAGGCCGACGACGATCACGTCGGCGCGCGTGTAGCGGGTCATCATCGCGAGCAGGCTGCTCTTGCCGATGCCGCTGCCGGCGAACAGCCCGAGTCGCTGCCCGCGGCCGGCGGTCAGCAGCGCGTTCATCGAACGCACGCCGACGTCCAGGGCTTCGCGGATCGGCTGGCGGCTCAGCGGGTTGATGCTCCGGCCCTGCAGCGGCGCGCGGTCCCGGCAGATCAGCGGGCCCCGGCCGTCCAGCGGGTTGCCCGCGCCGTCGATGACCCGTCCCAGCAAGTCGTCGCCGACTATCACGCGCGCCGCGCTGCGGGTCGGGACGACCCGGGCATTCGGCTTCATCCCTTGCAGCGTCTCGGTCGGCATCAGGTACAGCCGCTCGTCGGCAAAGCCGACGACCTCGGCTTCCACCGGCTCGCCGTGGCCCGTCTCGATCAGGCAGCGGGCACCCATCGCCGCCTCGCAGCCCGTGGCCTCCAGGGTCATGCCCGTGACCCGCGCCAGCTTGCCTTCGACCACCGGCGGCTGCGGCCGCAAGCGCCCGCGCAGTTCGGCAAGGCGGTCGCCCCAGCGCTCCGCGCGGGTCACGGCCAATTCGTAGGCGCGGGCCTCACTCATCGACGGGGCGCTCGTCGCTGCGCTCGTCTTCCAGCATGCTGGCGATGATCCGTCCCAGGCGGGTCTGCAGGCGGCCGTCGATCTGCGAACTGGCCGTCACGACGCGGCAACCGCCGCGTTCGATCAGCGGATCGGCCTGAATGCGCCAGGCGGCTTCGTCCGGCTCCGGCTGCAGGAGTTCGCGGACCAGGCGCGCGTCTTCCGGGTGCAGGCGCACGACCACTTCCTCACAATTGACCGGCAGCGCTTCCAGGCAGGCGCGGATCACAGCGACGACCTCGCCCGGGTCGCTGCGCATCTCACGCCGCACGAGCTGCTGCGTGACGGCCTGCACCAGCGCCAGCAGTTCCTCTTCGACGCGGTGGTCGAGGCGTTCCAGCGGGCGCGCGAGCGCATCGAGCGCGGTCTCCAGCGCGTCCAGCCGGGCGGCGACTTCCTGGCTCGCCACTTCCAGCCCGGCCGCATGCCCCTCGCGGTAGCCCTGTTCGCGCGCCTGTTCGCGGATCGCCTCCAGCTCGGCGGCCAGTTCCTCCGGGCTCAGCTCGCGTTCGCCGTCGACTTCCGGGGCCTCCCAGGTCACGAGTTCGCTGTTCAGGCTATCGCCTGGAATGACGCGCGGGATCTTAGACGAAGTCATCGCCGCCTCCACCGATCATGATCGTGCCGTCGTCGGCCAGCTTGCGGACGATCTGCACGATCTGTTTCTGAGCTTCCTCGACCTCGCTGAGCCGCACCGGTCCTTTGGCCTCGAGGTCATCACGCAGCAGCTCGGCTGCGCGCTTCGACATGTTGCTGAAGATCTTCTCCTGCAGCTCGGGCTCCGCGCCCTTGAGCGCGAGCACCAGCATGTCGGAGGTGACCTCGCGCACGATCGCCTGGATGCCGCGGTCGTCGATGTCGAGCAGATTTTCGAAGATGAACATGTTGTCCTGGATTTCCTGGCTGAGCTCCGGCTCCTGTTCGTCGAGCTCGCCGATGATTTTCTGCCCCAGCTCCTTGTCCACCGTGTTCAGGATCTCGGCGGCGCTGCGAACGCCGCCCATTTCCGTGACCTTGAAGCCGCCCGTCTGCGAGAAGCGCTGTTGCATGACCTCGTCCAGCTCCTCGATTGCGCTTTGCGGCACCTCGCCCATGCGAGCGATGCGGCAGATCACGTCGCTCGCCATCCGGCGCGGCAACTCCGCGATCACCTGCGCGGATTTCTTCGGTTCCAGCCCGGCCAGCACGATGGCGATGACCTGCGGGTGTTCGCGGTGGATGACTTCGGCGATTTCCTTCGGGTCCATCAGTTGCAGCGAGTCGAGCCCGCGCGGCTCGTCGTCGATCAGCCGGTCCAGAAGGCTGTGCGCGCGCTCCTCACCGAGCGTCGTCGCCAGCAGTCGCTTCAGCGACTGCGGCGAGCGGCCGACCAGCGGCGCCTCGCTCTCGATGCTGGCCGTGAAGGTGCCGAGCACGCGGTCGGCCTGTTCGCGCGTCACCCGGCGCAGCCGCGCCATCGCCGCCCCGAGCTTCTGCACCTCGGAGACGGCCATGTGCTTCATGATGTTGGCCGCCTCTTCCTCGGTCAGGGACATCAGGAAGATCGCGGCGCGTTCGGCGCCGCTGAGATTCTCGACGTCAGTCATCGCTCTGTACCCAGCCCCTCATGATCTGCGCCACCCGTTCCGGGTTGCGATCCGCGAGTTGCCGCGCCACCGAGATCTTGTCCTCGAAACTCAGCGGAGCGCGCTGCTGTTGCGCCGCTTCCGTGGCCGCTCCGGCGGCTTGGGGCGCGGCCCCGCCGCCGGCCGGCATCGCCGCGCCGCCGCCGTAGGCAGGCACCGGCGCCCCGGCGCTGCCGGTCAGCCCGAGGCTCAGGCTGCGAATGATCGGCCGGATGATGCCGAAGCCGAGGGCGATCAGCAGCGCCGCCCACAGGCCCTGGCGAATCGCGCTGCGCAGGGCCGGGTTGTCGAGGAAGCCGGGCTCCTCGATCGGCGGCGGCGCTTCAGCGAAGAAAGAGACGTTGCTGACGCTGACGCTGTCGCCCCGATCGGCGTTGAAGCCGACGGCTTCGCGGACCAGCCGCGTGACTTCCTCGAGCTCCGTCGTGCTCAAGGGTTCGCTGACGGTCTCACCCTCATCGTTGACGAACTTGCGGTCGTCGACGAGGACCGCCACCGACAGTCGCTTGATGCTGCCGGTCGGCTGCACGATGCGGCTCAGCGTGCGGTCGAGCTCGTAGTTCCGCGTCGTGCGCGTCGATTCGTTCAGCGGGGTGGCCGAGCCGCCTTCGCCTTGGCCGGCCGCCTGCGCCGCTGCCACTTCGGGGCCGGCCTCCGGCGGCTGGTTGCTGAGCGCGCCGGGTACACCGGCCGGGCCGTTCGCGCCGCCCAGCCGCCGGTCCTCGCTCAGCTGTTCGCTGCGGACCACCCGGCCTTCCGGGTCGTAGGCTTCGCGGGTCTCCTCGCGGACCGTGAAGTCGAGCTCGGCCGAGACGGTCGCTCGCACGCGGCCCGGGCCGAGCATCGGCGTCAGCAGATCGACGATGCGCTGCGCGTAGGTCTCTTCGAGCTTGCGCGTATATTCGAACTGCTTTGCCGTCAGCGTGATCTCGCTGCCGTCTTCCGGTGCAGTGAGCAGCCGCCCGTGCTGGTCGACGACGGTCACGCTGCTGGATTCCATTTCGGGAATGCTGGACGCGACCAGGTGGACGATGGCTGCGATCTGGGTGTCTTCGAGGCGCCGGCCCGGATACAGGTAGACCAGCACCGAGGCGCTGGGCTTGCGCTTCTCGCGCAGGAACACGGTGTTCTTCGGCAATGCCAGGTGCACGCGCGCATTCTGCACCGGCCGCAGTTCGGCGATCGTGCGCGCCAGTTCGGTCTCCAGCGCGTGGTGATAGCGGGCATTTTCCATGAACTGGCTGGTGGAAAAGCCGTTATCGCCCTGCATGATTTCGAGGCCGAAGCCGGAGCCGCGCGGCAGCCCCTGGCCGGCCAGCTTCAGGCGTGCCTCATGGACCCGGTCCGCGGGCACCATGATGGCCCCGCTCTTGTTGTCGATCTCGAACGGGATCTCGCTGGCCGCCAGCGCGTTGACGATCTCACTGGCCTCCTGGCCGGATACATTGCCGAACAGCAGGCTGTAGCTGGGTTCGCGCGCCCAGAAGGCCGCGGTCACGCCGATCGAGATCGACACCGCCAGCGCGACCAGCATTGCCAGCTGTTTCAGGCCGGGCACGCGGTTGAATACGGCCAGTGGCCCCAGTGTCGCGGCGCTGTTGCTATCTGCCATGGATCATTCCCCGTCAGCGGTCGCCACGCCCTAGATGGGCATGTTCATGATTTCCTGGTAGGCATCGACCAGCTTGTTGCGCACCTCGGTCATGGCCTGGAAGGCCAGGCTGGCCTTCTGCATCTGCACCATGACTTCGGCCACGCTCACGTCGCTGGCACCGGTCTGAAAATCGGCTGCCATGCGGCTGGCCGCCGCCTGGCTCTCGTTGACCTTGCCGATTGCCTGCTGCAGCACCTCGCCGAAGCTGGCCGCTCCTTCCGTGGGCTCGGCGGCCGGTTTGTCCAGCGCGGCGCTCAGCGCGCGCATCTGTGCCAGAACCTTGTTGATTTCCATGTTGCTCATGCTTCGCTCCCGTAGCGGCCGTTCAGGCCGCCGCAGTCTCGTGTGGGGCAGGAATCGGGATGCCTGCGGCACGCAGGCGCGCGATCTTGTAGCGCAGCGTCCGCGGGCTGATGCCGAGGATCTCGGCTGCGCGTTTGCGGCTGCCGCGGCCCTGGGCCAGCGCGTCGAGGATCAGCTGGCCCTCGACCGATTGCAGGCTGTCCTGCAGCCGCGGTTCGGCCGCCTTGGGTGCTGCCGCGGTCGGCGTCGCGACCGGGTCCGGCAGCTGCAGGTCCCGGCGGCGGATGCGGTGGCCACTGCAGAGGATCAGCGCGCGCTGGATCACGTTCTGCAGTTCGCGGGCGTTGCCAGGCCAGTCGTGCGCCAGCAGCGCGGCTTCGGCTTCGCCGTCCAGCACGACGGGCCGGGCATCGGCGCCGCGGGCCTCGGCGATGAAATACCGGGCCAGCGCCGGAATGTCGCCACGCCGCTGCCGCAGCGCGGGCAACTCGATCGGAAAGACGCTGAGCCGGTAGTAGAGGTCTTCGCGGAAGCGCCCGGCGGCCACCTCGGCCGCGAGGTCGCGGTTCGTGGTGGCCAGCAGGCGCAGGTCCAGCCGGATGCTGCGCTTGCCGCCGAGCCGTTCGACTTCCTTTTCCTGAATGACACGCAACAGCTTGGCCTGCAGCGCCAGGTCCATTTCGCTGATCTCGTCGAGCAGCAGGCTGCCGCCGTTGGCCTGCTCGAACTTGCCAGCCCGGCTTTCGTGGGCGCCGGTGAAAGCGCCCTTTTCGTGTCCGAACAGCACCGCTTCCAGCATGTTCTCCGGGATCGCGGCGCAGTTGATCGCGACGAAGGGCCCGTCGGCGCGTGCCGAATGAGCATGTATGTAGCGGGCGAACACTTCCTTGCCGGTGCCGCTCTCGCCGGTCAGCAGCACCGTGCTGTCGGCGGAGGCCACCTTGCGCGCGATCTCCAGGACCCGGCGGGTCAGCGGATCGGCTGCGACCGGCTGTTCGGTCGCCGCCTCCGGGGGCAGCAACGCCGACAGCTTGTCGATCAACAGCTGCGCCGAGAACGGTTTCACGAGGTAATCGGTCGCGCCCTCCAGCATGGAGCTGACCGCGTGCTGAATGCTGCCATGGGCGGTCATCAGTAGCACCGGCAACTGCGGGTGGTCGCGGCGCAGCGCGCGCAGCAGGGCCGAGCCGTCCATCGGCTGCATCTGGTAGTCCGTGACGACGGCGTCGACAGGGACCCGGCGCAGTTCCGCGAGAGCCGCTTCGCCATCCGTGGCCACGCTCGCCTCATAACCGGCGAGTTCCAGGGTCTCCGCGAGCGCCTCGCGCAGGGCGAGGTCGTCCTCGACCAGCAGGATGCGCCCCGCCGTCATGCCGCGGCCTCCTGGCCGGCGCCGCGCTCGACGGCGGGCAGCGGCAGGCGAATGACGAACTCGGCGCCACCGCCCGGTGGATCGCGCAGCCAGGCATCGCCACCATGGCCGCGGGCGACCGAGCGCACGACGGCCAGCCCGAGGCCGGTGCCGTCGGCGCGCGAGGTGAAGAACGGTTCGAAGATCCGCTCGCGCTGCTCCGGCGGAACGCCGGGCCCATCGTCCCGCACGCTGATCTCCAGGTCGTTGCCCTGGCGGCGGGCGCTGACCTCGACCCGCGCCTGCGGGCCGGCGTGCTGGAGCGCGTTGTTGACTAGATTCAGAATCGCGCCGGTCAGCGCCTCGCGGTTCCCGGCGAAGCTGAGCCCCGGTGCGTCGTGCCGGAAGCTCACGGTCTGGCTCTCCCCGGCGGCCGCGGCCGCGGCGCGACGGACCGCCGCGAACAGTTCGTCGATGTCGAGTGTCGTGACCGCCGTGCTGGCGCCGCGGGCGAACCGCAGCATGTCGGCGATCAGTTGCTCGAGATCGTGCAGGCAGCCGATCGCCTTGCCGAGCAGGGCGTCGCGCCGCTCCGCCGGCAGCTCGGCGCGACGCGCGTTGTCGACGTAGAGCAGCGCCGCCGACAGCGGCGTGCGGATCTGGTGGGCGAGGGCGGCCGCCATTTCGCCCAGCGACGCGAGGCGGCGGTGCCGGGCCAGCAGCTCCTGGATCTTGCGATGTTCCGTGACATCGGTGAACAGCAGCACCCGGCCCGGTCCCGGGTCGAGCAGCCGTTGCGCGAGGCTCAGCGTGCGCCCGTCCTGCAGGAGCAGGTCGCCGCCGTCGTCACCGGCGGCGTGGAAGGCCCGCTCGCGCACCTCGGCCCAGGCCGTGTCCTTGAGCGGCGCGCCGAAGAATTCACTGGCCGTGCCGTTCAGCTGCCGCACGACGCCGTCACCGTCCAGCATCAGCACGCCACCCGGCAGGGCTTCCAGCAGGGCGGCGAGACGGCTCGCGAGCTCGGCGTTGCGGCGGGCTTCGCGCCGCTCGCGTTCGTTGGCCGCGGCGAGTTGCTGCCGCAGGCCGCGCACCTGCGCCTGCAATGCCCCGTAGGAGTCCTCCAGCCGTCCGGACAGGTCCGCGAACGCGGCGAAGGCCGCCGTCAGCGCCTCCTGCCCGCGTTCAGTCCCGGCTCGATTCTGGTCGGTTTTCTCCACGCATCGGTCCTCCTGCCCGGGAAGGAAGCAAGATGCGTGCCAGTATTGGAAACTGGTACAGGTGCTTGATATTTAGTCCGAATTGCAGGCTTCTTGGCCGCGAGTCAAGATCTTGACCCGGCCAGCCGCCAGCTCGGGTCAATTTTTTGGCATCTCGAAGATACCGGTCTGTGCGGGCAGCCCGGTGCCGCGCGACAGTGCGACCTGGCGGCGGTGGCGCCGGAAGATCAGCTTTTCCATCCCGGTCTCGACGGCCGGGGCGAGGTGCTCGAATCGGGTCAGCAGCCAGCGCACGCCGTTGCGCTCGGCCGTGCCGACCACCCGGCTGGCCAGCCGCAGCGGCAGCGGCAGCAAGGGGCTCGCGTAGAGCTGCAGGAAACCGGTATCGCCGTGCTCGAGTCCGGTGCCGGCCGGCCCGGTCCATTCGGCGCTGTGCGCCCGCAGCACGATTGGGTGAGCCGGCGCCTCGGTCTGCCGCTCCGCGATCAGCATGCCGGTCAGGCTCAGCAGCACGTCGATTTTCGCCTCCAGGTGCTGCCACTCGTGGCCGGGCTGCGCCGTCTCGCTGCTGAACTCCCTCGGCGCCTCCTCGAAGACCGCCATGGCCTGCAGCACGCGCGCGGTCTCCTGGTTCACGTGGTCGAGTTCGATGACGTTGTCCAGCGACGCGGGCTGCCATTGCAGGCGCAGGTGTTCGTGCAGCGCGACGCCCTCGAAGCTCTCGCGCTCACCGGCGTCCATCTCAGCCTCCGTCGGCCGCCGCCGCCCGGTAGGCGCGCAGCGCGCCGCGGTTGCGCCCGATGCGGCTGGCATCCGCGCCGATCCGGCCGCGATCCCGCAGCAGGCGGGCCTCCGCAGCCCGGTTGCGGTCGAGCACCTCGCGCAGGACGACGCGCGTGCGCTCGTCCAGGCTGTCGCCGCCGTCGCTGCACAGGCTGTGCAGCAGGGCTTGGCGCTGGGCGTTGGCCTCGCCGGCCGCCAGCCAGTCGCCCTGTTCTATGCAGGCTTCGACGGTGTCGGTCAGCGCCAGGATCTCATCGAGCAAGGACATCGTTCCCCCGCGGCGGTCGCTCAGCCCGGTTGCGCCGGGGCCGTGGCGATCTGCTCCCAGGCAGAGCGGATCTCACCGAGCAGTCCGCCGACCTCGTCCAGCATCTGCGGGTCGTCGCGCAGATTGGCTTCGGTCAGGCGGCGCGTCATATAGTCGTAGAGCGCGTTCAGGTTGGCGGCGATTTCGCCGCCCTGTTCCAGGTCCAGGCTGGTCCGCAGGCCGTCGATCAGCCGGATCGCCTTGCCGATGGCCTCGCCCTTCTCGGCCCGCCGGCCGCGCTGCATGTGGCCGCGCGCGCTGGCGATGCGGTCCTGGGCGCCGGTCATCAGGCGCAGCACGAGCTCGGTCCGGCTCTCGGCAGCGGCGGCGCCGTAGGCATCGACGCTGCGGTAGTGTCCGAGGGCGCCTCGATCGCTGTTCATGGCATGTCTCTCCCGGCCGTTCTCAGCCCAGTTGCTGCGTCAGGAAGGCGCTGGTGTTCTGCAGCGAGGAGATCAGCCGGTCCATCGCATTGAACTGATCCAGCAGGCGTTCGCGGACGCGCTCCATGCGCTCGTCCAGGCGCGTCCGTTGATCGCTGATCAGGTCGATCTGGTCCTTCAGGCGGGTCTCGCGCAGGTCGATCGGACCGGTGCTGCCGAGCACCTGCTCGAGCTGTGCCTTCAGGGCGACGGCGATGCCGTCATTGCTGGCGAACAGCTCGCCAACCCCGTCGAAGCTCTCGGCGATGGCGTTGCCGAGGCGCGCGTCATCGAGACTCAGCTTGCCGTCTGGCTGGGTCGTGATACCGATGTCGGCGAGCGTGCGGAAACTGGCACCCGGGATGTCGAAGGCGCTGCCCAGCGCGCGGCGCAACGAGTCGCGCACACCGCGGACGACGGAGTCGCCGAGCAGCGGCGCCGCCTCGCCGCTCTCCGGGTCGTACTTGGTGACCTCCTTGACCGTGTCGATCAGCTCGTTGTAGGCATTGACGAAGCTGCCGACGGCGGCCTTTGCCGCCGGCTCGTCGAAGGCCACGAGCAGCTCCACCTCGATGCCCGGCGCACTGTCCAGCAGGTCGATCGTGACGCCCTCGATGGCTCCGTCCAGCTGGTTGTTCGGGCTGGTCACGGTGAAGCCGTCGATCGTGGCGGTGGCGTCGCTGGGGGCCTGCAGTTCGCTCATCGGGTTGCCGCCGGTCTGCGGGTCGAACTCCAGCTGCGCGAGACCGCCGTCGCCACCGCTGGCGCTGACGCTGATCGTGTTGGCGGCACCGGTCTCGACGGCGTTCAGCACCAGGTGTGCGCCGTCGGCGGCGCTGACGATCGTGGCCGTGACACCGGGATTGTCCGGCGCCGCATTGATCGCGTCGCGGATCTCGGCGAGCGTGCCGGCGCCCGGGACGATCACGATATCGGCGGACTGCCCGCCGACGCTCACGGTCAGCGTACCGTCGCCGACGACGGCGTCGCTGCCGCTGAAGGCCCCGGAGGCCAGCCGGTGGCTGGTCGCCAGTGACAGCACCTGCACGCGGTAACTGCCCGGCTCGGCCGCAGCACTGGCTGTCGCGGCGATCAGCGTGTCGTCGCCGACGCTGGTGATACGCTGCTGAAACTTGTCCAGTTCGCTGAGCGCGTCGAGGCTGTCCTGAAACGTCGCCAGCGCGCTCTTGAACTTGCCGAGCGCCGACAGTTCGGCGTTCGCGCGCGCTTCGCGCAGGTTGAGGCGATTGGACACCGGCTGCCGCTCCGCGGCGACCAGCTGCTCCACCAGCCCCTTGACGTCGATACCGGAGCCCAGTCCTGTTGCGGTCAGTTCCATGACATTCCTGCATGTTCGGCCGGGCCGCCCGCGAGGCGCGCGGCCGCTGCTTCCGGCGAAGCAATATGCGTGCCAGTCAGACGCTGGTGTCGATCAGCCGCGTCCCGCCGGCCTGGATGGCCGCAGCCATCTTCAGCACCTCGTCGCCCGGGATCTGGCGGATCACCTCGCCCGTGGCCGGGTTGGTCACGGTGATCACGGCGCGTCCGCTGGCCTCGTCCATGCGGAATTGCAGCGCCCGCTGCGAACTGGACAGGTAGGACTCGATCTGCGCAACCGCACTGGCGAGGTCGACTTTTGCCGGCTCGGGCGGCCGGTCCTTGCCGCCTTCCGGCGATTTCTTGCCGCCCGGAGCAGGCGGCGGATCGCGGCGCGCCGGCGCCGCGGCAGTGGTCTTCAGCGATGTCGAATTGATGGCGTCCATGTCGAAGCGACCGTCTATCCGGCATTCCCCGGCCATCCCGCGCGCTGGCGCCGGACGGCTTGGCTCTCGTGCTGCTTATCGGCCGATATCTAGTGTCGCTTTAGCCGGTTTTTACATAGACCAACGCGGCGGTTCACAGATTCGGACTGCAGCATCGTGACGCGGGCCACGTTTTTTCAAGGCAAAAAAAACGGTGGCCGGCTCGCGCCGGCCACCGCTCTCAGCCTCGGTTGGCTTACCGCAACAGACCCAGCACGGTCTGCGGCACGGCGTTTGCCTGGGCCAGGACCGCGACACCTGCCTGCTGCAGGATCTGGGCCTTGGTCAGGTTTGCCGTCTCGGCGGCGAAGTCCGCGTCGAGGATCCGGCTGCGCGAAGCCTGCAGGTTCTCGGAAACCGTCTGCAGGTTGGCCGTGATGGACTCGAAACGGCTCTGCACCGCACCCAGCTGGCTGCGCAGCGAGGACACCGTCGTCAGCGCCGCGTCGACACGCTGGATCGCGTTCTCGGAGTTGGTCACGTTCAGCACGTCGACCGTCGACAGCGTGTTGCTGTCCACAGCGATCGAGGTGCCGGTGAAGCCGATATCCGCGACCGGGCCGCCGAGCGTGATGTTCTGCGACGCGCTCAGCGTGATCGTGCCGCGCAGCGTGCCCTGCTGGGTGGCGTCGATGCCGGTGCCGGAGGCGGTGCCGGTGCCGTTGGCGATCGTCTCGGTGACGTCGACGTTGCGCCCGTCGGCGGCGGTCAGCGTCAGGCTGCTGCCGGTGACCGAGGCGGAGACGCCGGTCTGCGACGAGAACAGGTTGATCTGCGCCGCGACGTCGTTGGCCGTCAGCGACCCGCCGTCGGCGATGTTGCCGGTGCCGGTGTAGATGTCGACCCCGTTGATCGTCAGGTTGTAGGTCGAAGTGCCGCCGGCACTGGAGACCGTCGAGAACGCAGCCGTGGTCTCGTTCTTGGCGACCGCCGTCAGGCCGGAGACGCCGGCGGCGTTGATCGCCTGCACCTTGGCATAGGCGCTGTCGGCCGTCTGGCCGGCGCCGTTGCCGGCAACGCTGGCGCCGATCGCGACCGCCTGGCCCTGGCCGACAGCAATCGTCAGTGCGCCGTCGGTCAGCGCGTTGGCCGAGACCGGGTTGCCCTCGAGGGTCGCGATCTGGCCGATCTGGTCGGCGCGCACACCCGTGGTCAGGTTGACCGTGATGGTCTCGCCGACGTTGGCGCCGATCTGGAACTGGGCGGCGCCGAAGCTGCCGTCCAGGACCTTCTGGCCGTTGAACGAAGTCTGCGACGCGATCCGGTTGATCTCGTCCAGGCGCTGCTGGACTTCCTGGTCCAGCGCGGCCCGGTCGGACGCGGAGTTCGTGGCGTTGGCCGACTGCACGGCCAGTTCACGAATGCGCTGCAGGTTGTTGGTCAGCTCGTCCAGCGCGGACTCGGCGGTCTGCGAGAGCGAGATGCCGTCGTTGGCGTTGCGCACAGCCTGGTTCAGGCCCCGGATCTGGGTCGTGAACCGGTTCGCAATGGCGAGACCCGCGGCATCGTCCTTGGCGCTGTTGATGCGCAGACCGGACGAGAGACGCTGCAGCGAGGTCGCCAGCATGCTGTCGGAACGCGAGAGGTTGCGCTGGGCATTCAGCGACATCACGTTGGTATTGACGATGCTAGGCATTGATAAGTCTCCTTCCTATGACTCAGTTAGCAGCTCATCGGGTCCCTGTTGCGGGTCTTCCCTACGGATCTGTCCGGTAGGGACCTGTCAGGCTTTGCAAGGCTCTTATCGGCCCCGGGCGGGGCAACTTGAAGGCCGGCGGTGTGACCGGGGTCACGTTCTGACGTTGTTGTCCGGTCCCGGGCCGTCTGGCCAGCCCCTTGGGTTCCGGCCGGCCGTCACGGCCCGGCCGAACGCGTGCGCGCATCCCTGGTCGCGGGCAATCGCCATGCACTGCGCCGGCGTTCTGCCTCGACAGCGCCAGGCGGCGCCGGCCTGCCGGCGCCGTGATGGCCTGGACAATGCTAGAGCAGCTGGAACAGCGAGAAGGAGCGGGTGCGGGCGAAGCTGCGCTGCGCGGCTTCCAGCCCGATCATCTGCTGCTCGAGTTCCGAGATCGCCGAGGCGTAGTCGACGTCGCGCAGCAGGGACAGGGTCTGCGTGAACTGCAGCCCCAGCTCCTGGTTGTTGTCGACCTGCTGGTCGATCACGGCCAGCCGGGAGCCGACGCTGGCGCGGACCTCGCCGAGCTTGTCCAGCGCGCGGTCCATGTCCAGCAGGCTGGCGTTGAGCTGGCTTTGGACCTGCGCGCGGCTGGCCTGGGAGGACAGGTCGCCTTCCATCGTGGCGATGAAATTACGGATGGTCGTGAACAGGTCCTGGTTCTGGCTCGGGCTGACCTGGAAGCTGTCGCCGGCTGCCGGCGTGCCGTCGAAGCTGATGCTGATCCCGGCGAAAGCAATGCTGTCGCCGGGGCTGTAGCTGCCCGTCAGGACGGCCGTACCGGCTGCATTGCGGACCTCGAAGGCGTCCGGCGCGGTGAAGTTGATCGTGAAATCGCTGGCCGGCCAGGCCGCTGGATTCAGGACGCTGGCGGCGGTGAAAAAGGCCGTGCCAGAATTGCCGGCAGCCGCGCTCACGGCGAAGGTCCCGTTGCCATTGCGGATCGCCTGAAAGACTTCGGAGCCCGGGTTGCCTTCGGCGACGACGCGGTTGTCGCCGATCCGCTGCGACCGGCCGCCATCGTCACCGGTGTAGGTGACCGTGGCGCCGTTTTCGATGAACGGCAGCGAGTGCACGCGATTGCCGGCGAACAGGTAACGGCCTTCGCCGTCCTGAGTATTCGCGATATCCAGCAGGTTGCGATAGATCTCGCGGGCCTCGTTGGCCAGCGCCTGGCGGGTCTCCGGCGTCTGCGCCGCGCCGCCGGCCTGGATCGCCAGTTCGCGGACGCGGTTGACCAGGTCGGCGGCTTCGCTCAGGGCACCCTCCGACAGGCTGAGGCGGCGCCTGGCCGTGTCGGCATTGGCGGCGTAGTTGTCCAGCCGGTCCAGACCTTGCTGCAGCAGGGTCATCTGCGCGGCGCCGACCGGGTCGTCGGCCGCCGTCGCGACCCGGCGCCCGCTGCTGACCTGGCGCTGAATGTCCAGCAGGTTCTGCTGGCGCAGCGTGAAGCTGTTCAGCCACTGCATCTGGAATGACTTGGTCGATACGCGCATCGCTCAGCGTCCCACCGCGCTCAACAATGAGTTGAACAACTGGTTGGCCACGGTGATGATCTTGCTCGCCGCCAGGTAGGCTTCCTGGTAGCGCAGCAGGTTCACTGCTTCCTCGTCCAGGTTCACGCCCGACACGGACTCCAGGTCCAGCTCGGTCTGCTCACGCAGCGCGGTCTGGATCGCCAGGTCCGACTCGGCCCGGGCGGCGACCGAGCCGATGTTGGCCACGATGTCCGCGCTGACATTGGCCAGCGACACCTGGCCGGCGTTGAAGAAACCCTGGCTCGCGATCTGCGATAGCGCCAGCGCGTTGCCGTTGTCGCCGCTGCCGGCGCCGGTCGCGCGAATCTCGAAACTGTCGCCGCCTTGGGGGCTCCCCGCGATCTGCACGGTCCAGCCATTGAAGCTGATCGCATCGCCCGGCGACCAGGCCTGCGGACCGGACAGGTCGTTGCCGCCGAGATCGCGGATCCGGTAACTGCCCGGCGTGTCGAAGACGATGTTCACGGCCTGCAGCAGGCTCGGGTCGGTCACGTCGACGACCTGCGGATCGCCGGCCCGCGCATCGGAGAGGTTCGCGAGCGCGCTGCGGGCGCTGACCGGCACCGCGGCGGCGATCGCATTCGGGTCGGTCAGCACCGGCCGCACGCCGGTCGGGGCGCTGCGCACCGCGCTCAGCAGGAAACGGTCGCCGCTGGCCGGGCTGCCGGTGACCGTGAAGGCGAGGCCCTGGGCGACGAAGGGGTCGGCCGCCGTGCCGCTGCCGCTGAGGCTCACGGAAACATCGGTGGCCGCATCGCGCAGCTCCCAGGCCGTGCCGTTGTAGCGCAGCACGTAGTCCCTGGCCTCGGTTGCGGCCGGGTCGACGATGCTCAGGCTGACGCTGGCCCCGCCGCTGTTGCCGGCGCTGGCGATCGCCTCCGGCGGGATCCCGGCGAAAAAGTCGCCGCCGAGCTGACCGTACAGGTCCATACCCTTGCGATGCTGGGCATTGAAGGCTTCCGTCAGTCCCAGCGCGAGCTGGCCGAGCTGGCGACGCGCCGGATCGAGGCTCTCGCTGCGGAAGGCCAGCAGGCCCGCGACTTCACCGCCGCCGATCAGGCTGGAGATCGGCTGGCCCTGGTAGGCCACCTCCAGCCGCGAACTGTCGAACTCGTTGCCGGTGACCCCGAGATTGAACGCCGTGACATCGAGCACCAGCGGCTGGCCGTTGCCGACGAGCACGTTGACCGTGCCGTTGTCCTGGCGCGTGGTCGTGAAGTCGATCAGCCCGGCGAGATCCTTCAGCAGGTTTTCCTGTTCGTCCAGCAGTTCGTTCGGGGTCGCGCCGGCATTTGCCGCCAGCCGGTCGTTCACCCGCGCCAGGCTCTCGGCGAGGCTGTTGATGCGGTTGACGCTCTCCTGCAGGCGCCCGTTGACCTCGCTCGCGAGCCCGCTGAGCTGACTGTCGAACTGCGCGAAGCGCTCGCCCAGAGCCCGGCCCTGCGCCAGCAGCTGCTGGCGGTTGACCGTCGAGGTCGGGTCGCGGTTCAGCGCTTCGGCCTGATTGATGAACGATTGCAGCGCCTGGCCGATGCCCCGGTCCGGGTTGCCGAGCAGCTGGTCGAGCCGGCCGCTGAGATCGCTGAGCCAGCGAGCCCGCGACTCGGACATGTGGGCGGATTTCAGCTCGTCGGCGATGAACTGATCGTAGACCCGCCGCACGTTGGAGATGCTGACGCCGTTACCCAGTGACAGGCCGCCGCTGAACGTGCTCGGCCGCTCGTTGAACTCGACACGCTGGCGCACGTAGCCGTCGGTCGCGGCATTGGCGACGTTGTTGCTCGTGACCTGCAGCGCACGCTGCGCGGCCAGGAGGCCCGACAGTCCATTGTTGATGAAGGCAGACATCGTCGTTGTTGCTCAGCCGTAACGGCGGGCCGGGGCGGTATCCCTGCTCAGCTTGTCGGCGGCGTCCCTCCGGTCTTTAGCTGGCTGACCAGCCCGGTGAAGCGCGGGCTTGCCATAATTTCTGTCATCTTCCCGGCGTATCGCGGGTCGGTCGCGTAGCCCGCCGCCTGCAGCGAGTGCGCGAACGCGGCGGGGTCCCGGCCGGCACGCAGGGCCTCGGCATAGCGCGGGTTGTCGCGCAGGAAGTTCACATAATCGTCGAAGCCTTCGCGCAGATTCTGGTAAGCGCGAAAGGCTGCGCGGCGCAGCCTTGGCAAGCCGCCTTCGTATTCCAGCGAGGCGACCTGCAGCCGCTCGCCGGGCCAGCGCGCATCGGCCTTGATCCCGAACAGGTTGTTGCCGCTGATGCCGTCGGCATCGCGGATCAGCCGCTGCCCCCAGCCGGTTTCCAGCGCGGCCTGGGCCGCGATGGCCTCTGCGGCGACTCCCAGTTTGCGCCCGGCACGCTGCGCCAGTGGCCAGATCCGTTCCAGGAAACTTTCCGGTCCGTCGGGCCGGAAATCCTCGCGGATCGCGGCGGGCGCAGCGGCGGAGGCGGGCGCGCGGGTGGCGATCCGGCTGTGCAGCAGCGACGGATCCAGTTCCACCCCGGTTTCGCGCCCGCTCGCCTGGCCGAGCTGGCGCAGCATCAGTTCGGCCAGCCCGATGCCTTTTTCGCGGGTCAGTTCCAGCGCGATCTGGTGGTCGAACATTTCTTCATAAGTGCGGTCGCGGTCCTCGGCCAGGATCGCGGTGGCCTCGCGCATGCTCTTCAGCATCATCTCCACGAACAGGCCTTCGAACTGCCGCGCCGCTTCGCGCGTGACCTCCGGCCGACGCTCGCGCGCGCCGGCCTCCAGTTCCTGCAGGCCGCGAAAATCGGTGTAGACGACCGGTGCCTGGATCACTGCGACCTCCGCTAGATCACCAGCAGTTCGGCCCGCAGCGCGCCGGCTTCGCGCAGGGCCTCCAGGATCGCCACCAGGTCGCCGGGTGCGGCGCCGACTTCGTTGACGGCGCGCACGATCTCGTTCAGGTCCACGCCCGGCTCGAACAGGAACATGCGGCTGCCTTCCTGATTCACGTCGATTGCCGTGTCCGGCGTCACGACCGTGTCGCCGCGGCGCGCGAACGGTCCCGGCTGGCTGACATCGAAGTCCTCGGCGATGCTGACGACCAGCGAGCCGTGCGAGACCGCCGCCGGCATCACGCGCACATGCGAGCTGATGACCACGGTGCCGGTGCGGGAATTGACGATCACCCGCGCCGGTGCCTCCCCGGGCGTGAACTCGAGGTTTTCGACGACCGACAGGAAGGAAATACGCTCGGCCGTGTCGGCCGGGGCCGCGACCCGCACCGAGGTCGCGTCGAC
The DNA here is from genome assembly GCA_003695765.1 of Gammaproteobacteria bacterium. GTDB lineage: Bacteria > Pseudomonadota > Gammaproteobacteria > Steroidobacterales > J054. The sequence goes on along the minus strand of RFHQ01000154.1, from coordinate 5,892 downwards.
CGGCATCGCGGTGCCGGCGCCGAGGTACTGGTTGATGGCGTCGGCCAGCCGCGAGGCGGTCGTGAAGTCCGGCCGGTTCAGGTTCAGGGTCAGCATGTCGCTGCTGGCGAAGCTCGTCGGCACCTCGCGTTCGACCGTCGCCCCATTCGGAATGCGGCCGACGGTCGGCACGTTCACGGTGATCCTCGAGCCGTCGCTGCCCTCGACGCCGAGGCCGCCGACGACCAGGTTGCCTTGGGCGATTGCGTAGACCTGGCCGTCCAGACCTTTCAGCGGTGTCGCCAGCAGAGTGCCACCGCGCAGGCTCTTGGCATTGGCGATCGACGAGACCGTGACGTCGATCGTCTGGCCGGGCTTGGCGAAGGGCGGCAGGTCGGCATGCACGCTGACCGCGGCGATGTTCTTCAGCTGCAGATTCGTGCCCGGCGGCAGCGTGATGCCGAGCCGCTCCAGCATGTTGATCAGCGTCTGCGTCGTGAACGGTGCCTGTGTCGTCCGGTCGCCGGTGTCGCTGAGGCCGACGACCAGCCCGTAACCGATCAGCTGGTTGTGGCGCACGCCGGAGACCGTCGTCAGGTCCTTGACGCGCTCCGCGCGGCTCTCGCCGGCAGCCACCAGCAGCAGCAATGCCACCATCAGCAGCAGCCAGCTCAGTTGCTGGCGAGCGCTGGTTCCGCTCGAATGTCTCATTGAATGCCCCCGTGATCTCCCGGTCTACAGCGGGAAGAACTTCATGAACATCCGGGCCAGCAGGCCCGGCCGGTTGGAGTCAGCGATTGCCCCGGTGCCGCTGTAGGTGATGCGCGCATCGGCGACCTTGAACGACGGCACCTCGTTGTCGGTGCCAATGTCGGTCGGCCGCACGATGCCGCTGATCTGCACGAATTCCTCGCCCTGGTTCAGCGTCAGCCATTTCTCGCCGCGTACATACAGGTTGCCGTTCGGCAGCACGTCGGCGACCGTGACCGTGATCGAGCCGGTCAGCTGGTTGCTCTGGCTGCTGGAGCCCTCTCCGGCGAAGCTCTGCTCGCTGTTCCAGACGTTGTTCAGGATCTCCTCGCCCTTGTAGGTCGGGCTGACGCCGCCAAGCACCGGGTTGCCGGAATCGAAGTCGCTGGTCTTGCTGGCATCGGTGCTGGCCTTTTTCGAGGCCTGCATGCGCTCATTCAGCACGATCGTGATCGTGTCGCCGACCCGCCGCGCCTTGACGTCGTCGAACAGCGTGATCGAGGTCGCCGGCTGGTACACGGCGCCGTCGGCCGGGCCTTCCGGATAGGCGACCTGTGGCGGCGCCGGTGGATACTGGCCCGGGCGAACCCCGGTGACGGTGCTGCAACCCTGTGCCAGCAGGCCGGCCAGCAGCAGGCAGGTCCTGAAGCGGCTCGCTCTGTTCATGTCTTCGTCCCGTTATCCGTGGAGAGGGCCTACAGGTTGTTGTTCAGGTACTGCAGCATCTGGTCGCCGACCGCGATGGCCTTGGAGTTCATCTCGTAGGCGCGTTGCGTGCCGATCATCGCCACCAGCTCCTCGACGACGTTGACGTTGGAGCCCTCCAGCGAGCCCTGCACGAGATTGCCCAAACCGTCGAGGCCCGGCGTGCCGATCTGCGGCGTACCGCTGGCAGCGGTCTCGACATACAGGTTCTGGCCGCGCGGCTGCAGGCCGGCCGGGTTGATGAAATCGGCGATCTGCAGGCTGCCGAGCTGCACGGGGTTCGGCTGTCCGGGCAGTTTGGCCTCGACGATCCCGTCGCGCGAGATGCTGATGCTCTCGACGCCGTCCGGGATCGTGATCGCCGGCTGCAACTCGAAGCCGTTCACGGTCACGATACGGCCCTCGGAATCGATCTTGAAGGAGCCGTCACGCGTGTATGCGAGATCGCCGTCCGGCAGCAGCACCTGGAAGAAGCCGCGGCCCTCGATCAGTACGTCCAGCGGATTGCCGGTGTCGACGCTGCCGCCCTGCTGGAAGTTCTTCTCGGTGGCCACGATGCGCACGCCAGTGCCCATGCTGAGGCCCACCGGGTTCTCGGTGTCCTGCGAGGTGGCGGCGCCGGCCTGCTGCACGTTCTGGTACAGCAGATCCTCGAAGACCGCGCGGCCGCGCTTGAAGCCATTGGTGTTGACGTTGGCGAGATTGTTGGAGATCACCGACATGCGTGTCTGCTGCGCGTCCAGTCCGGTTTTCGCAATCCACAATGCCTGCATGGTCATGTACCTCGTTCAGTTGTTCCCTGACTGTCTTCCTGCCCGTTCAACGCTGTCAGCCGCCGAGGCGCATCAGCCGGGCGGCCGTCTGGTCGTTCTCTTCCGCGGTATGCATCGCCCGCACCTGCATTTCATAGGCGCGCGACAGCTCGATCATCTGCACCAGCGCAGCCGTCGCATTGACGTTCGAGCCTTCGAGCTGGCCGGTGGCCACCCGCACCGACGGGTCGACGGGAGCGGGCTCGCCGCTGCGCGTGCGGAACAATCCGGGTGCCACCTGCTCCAGCTCGGCCGCCGGCGGATTGACCAGCTTCAGGCGGTCGACCTGGGCCACGGTCTCCGGTTTCTGCCCCTGCGGGACCACCGAGATCTGGCCGTCCTCGCCGATCGTCAGTTTCTGGTAGGGCGGTAGCGAGATCGGCCCGCCGTTGCCCAGCACCAGCTGCCCGGCAGCCGTCTCCAGCAGTCCTTGCGGCGTCACCCGCAGATTGCCGGCCCGCGTGTAGGCCTCTTCGCCGTCGGGCCCTTGAACCGCCAGCCAGCCTTCGCCGCGGATCGCGATGTCCAGTTCGTCTCCGGTATCGATCAGCGTGCCCTGGCTCGGGTCGAAGCTGTCGGCCCGGCCCAGCGCGTTGACCCGCGTGGCGAATCCGGCGCCGCCGATCGGCGCGGACTGCAGCGAGTGCTGCAGCGCCCGGAAGCCTGCGGTGTTGGCATTGGCGAGGTTGTGCGTGACCAGCGACTGGGCGCGCATCGCTTCGCGCGCCCCGGTCATCGCCACGTAGATCATCTTGTCCATCGCGCTACCAGCCGCCGTTCATTACCGGATGTTGATGATGGTCTGGGTCACCGTGTCCATGGTCGAGATGACCTGGGCATTCGCCTGGAACAGGCGCTGCGCAGTGATCATGTTCACCAGCTGCTCGGTCAGGTCCACATTCGAGGCCTCCAGCGCGCCGGCCTGAATCAGGCCGAAGTTCGACTCGGTCGCCTCGCCGCGCTGGGCGACGCCGGAGGTGAAAGTCTCCTGGAAGGAGGTGTCGCTGACCTTGGCCAGGCCCTCCGGGTTGGAGAAGTTCGCCAGCGCGATCTTGCCCAGCGCCTCGGACTGGCCGTTCGAGAACCGTGCGAACACGACGCCGGTCTGGTCGATCTCGATGTTGCGCAGCCGACCCGCGGCCCGGCCGTCCGGATTCAGGCTGTTGACGACGAAATTCGAGCCGTACTGGGTCGTGTTCGTGACATCCAGCGTCAGCGCGACGGGGTTGGCTCCGTTGCCCGGATCCCAGGCCGGGAAACTGAGCTGGCCGTTGGCCGGTGTCGAGATGCTGCCGTCCGGCGCGAAGCTGAACGGCTGCGCCGTGCCGGTCACGTTGCCGTCCAGCGTCTGGTAGGCCTCCCAGGCGCCGCCGGTCTCCAGGAAATAATAGGTGGCCGTATGCGCGACGCCGAGCGAGTCGTAGACCACGGTCGAGGTGCTGTGGTTGAAGGTCTGCGGGTCGTTCGGGTCGAAAGGCGCGACTGCCGGCGCGGTCGCATCGGCCGGCAGGTTGATGTTCATGTCCACGCTGGTCGAAGCCTGCGGCGGGCTGGTATCGGTCGTGATCTGCAGGCTGGCCAGGGTGCCGGTGTTGAAGCCACCGGCGCCGTCCGGCGGGTAGATCTGCAGCTGCTGGCCCTCGGCGTTCTCGACGAAGCCGGCCGAGTTCAGGCCGAAGGCGCCGACGCGGGAGTACAGCAGGCCGCCGCCGTCATCGACGATGAAGAAGCCGTTGCCGCTGACTGCGAGATCCAGCTGCCGCTCGGTGATCTCGACGTTGCCCTGGGTGAATTCCTGGCGCACGTCGGTCAGGCGCACGCCGGCGCCGATGCCGGTGGCCTCGCCGGAAAATACGTCGGCGAACTCCGCCCGCGAGGACTTGAAGCCGATGGTGTTGGCGTTGGCGATGTTGTTCGACGTCACCTGGAGGTCGGTCGAGGCGGCATTCAGGCCGCTGAGCGCAACTTGAAATGACATGGTCTGACTCCTGCGTCTGTGTCGGTTTTCCGGTCGGTTAGAGAATCGCGCGAACCTGGGACAGGCCGATCTGCTGCCCGGACTCGGTGGTGATCTGCGCGCTGCGCCCGCCGTTGCTCAGCATGATGCTCTGCACGCGGCTGGCGACCAGCGTATCCAGCGGCTGGTCGATGTTGCCGTTGCGGATCACGGCAGCGATGCGGTAATTGCCCGGCTCGGCTTGTTCGCCGTCGGCCAGCGTGCCGTCCCACTCGAAGGTGGTCAGCCCGGCGTTGCGCACGCCCAGCGGAATCTCGCGCAGCAGCTGGCCGCGCTCGTCGAAGATCTGGGCGATGGCGGCGTTGGTGGCGAAGGGCAGGTCGACACCGGCTTTCAGCGGCCGGTCGGCCTCGAGACGGCCGACGTTGCCGTCAGCCAGCACCGAGCGATCGACCATGGTCGCCGCCTGCAGCGCCTGATTCGCGCTCAGCGAGCCGGCCAGCTTGTCCATCGACGTGTTCATCTCGGCGATGCCGGCCACCTGGCTGAACTGGGCCATCTGTGCGATGAACTCGCCGTTCTCCATCGGCTTGAACGGATCCTGGTTGCGGAATTGCTCGATCATCAGCATCAGGAAATCGTCCTGGCCGAGCTTGTTGCGCTCTTCCTGGCTGGCTTTCGGCACGGCCAGGCTGGCGAAGTCGAGTTCCGCGTTGGGCATGCTGATCATCCGGTGTGTCCTCCGTGGCTTACTGGCCGAGCATCAGCGTGCGCAGCAGCAGCTCTTTCGATGTGTTCAGGACTTCCACGCTGTTCTGGTAGGAGCGGGAAGCGGAAATCATGTTGACCAGTTCGTCCACTGGATTCACGTTGGCCATGTAGACATAGCCCTGTTCGTCGGCCAGCGGATGGCCGGGCTGGTGCACGCGCAGCGGCTCGGCCTGGCTCTCGATGATCCCGGCGACGCGCACGCCGGCCGTCGCATCCTGGCCGGACTGCTCGTCGAGCACGGTCTGAAAGACCGGCTGCCGGGCGCGGTACACATCTTCCGGCCGCCCCGCGGCGCTGTTCGCGTTGGCCAGGTTGCTGGCCGTCGTATTCAGGCGTACCGACTGCGCGCTCATCGCCGAGCCGGCAATATCGAAGACCTTGAAGAGTCCCATCGTCAGCGTCCTCCGGTGATCGCCAGGCGCAGGCCGCGGATGCGCGCGTTCAGGAAGCTCAGGGTCGCCTGGTAGCGCACGGCCGTTTCCGCGACCGCGGCGCTTTCCTTCTGGCTGTCGACCGTGTTGCCGTCCAGTGATGGCTGCTCGGGCACGCGGTATTGCACGCGCGCCGCCGCCGGGTTCGCCGGTGAAGCCAGGTGGTTGGGACGGCTGACCGACAGCGGCAATTGCTGTTCTCCGGCTTCGCGCAGCGCCGTGCCGAAATCGATGTCGCGGGCCTTGAAACCCGGCGTATCGGCGTTGGCGATATTGTCGGCCAGCAGCTTGAGCCGCTGGCTGGCCACCTGCAGCGCGCGCCCGTGCAAGGCAAATTGACTGTCGAGATCCAGTGGCATCGCTAGGCCCGTTCTTGTCCCGCTGCGCAAGCTGCAAATGCCGTGCCAATTCTTCGTTGCCCGCAATGCCGGGCTTTTTGCCGGCGATGGCGGCAATCCCTTGCCGTCGGCCTTGCCGCCGCGGCAAT
>RFHQ01000153.1 GCA_003695765.1 Gammaproteobacteria bacterium | reverse complement strand
GGGCGTGTACCTCGTCGGGTTCAAGCTCCCCGGCTTGCAGGCCATGGGTGAAGCCTTCCGTTACGCGATTGCGGTGGCCGGCGTCCTGTGGTTCTGCGTCGAGATGACCTCGTTGTGGGGTTGGTACACCGAGTTCTGGCTGCAGCCACTGGAGCACCCGCTGCCGAACCTGGGCCTGTTCGCCGCCTGCCTGCTGTGCTTGGTGTTTGCGAATGCGACCGGGCGGCGCGGCGCCACTGCCGCCGACTGAGGCCCGCCCGGCTCAGGCGATCGCGGCCTGCGGCTTGCCGTCGCTGCGCAGCGCCGCGATGGCGATCAGCGCAAACAACGCCAGGATCAGCAACATCGGCGGGCCGTATTCCAGCGGCTTGATCCAGATCTCCGGGTACAGCCCCCAGCGCGAAAAGGCTTCGATTGGCAACCACAGGATATTGGCCGTCGGGATCGCATAGCGGAAGGTAGCACCCAAGCCGCGGATGCGCAGCAGCTTGTTGACCAGGTAGAGCCCCCAGGCGACGAAGGCGACGGTCAGCGCCATCGCCGTGACCGAATCGTAGCCGATCACCCGCGGGTCATTGATGAAGATCGCGAACAGGTAGATGGCCCAGATCAGGAACACGGTCTCCAGAGCCGTGATGCGCGAATACTGCCGCTGGTAGCCGGCGGTCATGCGGCCCGGGCGCAGCCGGAAATTGCGGTGGAACCACATGAACATCCGGCAGCGCGTGTCCTTGTTGCTGCCGAGAAAGACCAGCAGCGTCACTACGAGCAATACGGTCGACTGGATCATCAGCAGGCCCGGCATCAGGATCGGGATCTCGCCGTCCATCACCGGCTCGAGTCCCAGCCAGTGGCCAAAGTAGTGCCAGGTCCACTCAAAATACCCGACCCAGATCAGGTTGCCGCCGAGGTAGCCCATGACCGTAGCCTGGGCCTCCGGCTTCTTCAGGCCTTTCCACACGAGCACGATGCCGAGGCTGCCGAGTGACATCGAGATCGCCGTGTCGACCAGGGACAGGCCGCCGGTCAAGGACCATTGCAGCACCACCAGGCTGTGACCGAGCGCCAGCCCGCAGATCACGGCCAGCAGGCAGAGCAGGCCGGCCCAGGGCTGGCGGGACAGCAGGGCTTCGGCAAATCTCATCGTCGTCTCCGGCGGCGTGGTCGTTGACAGCCGGCGAGAGCGACGCCGCAGGCCCGCCGGCTGATCCCGGATGAAAATACAGCCGCGCGCCGCCGACAATAGCGGGCCGCCGGCAACTGCGCATATCGGCGTGATTTTTCCCGAATAATGGCTCGTGCAGCACGAATTGGACCTCGCCGGGGGCCGGTGGTAGCCTGAAGCCGTGCAGCAGAAAGTGCAGTCCGACCCGCCGGCCGCCGACCCGGTGCGCAGCCCGGTGGAACTCGCGCAGAGCTGGTTCGGCGCTTGGAACTGGCGCCACTGGACCTTCTATGCGGGCGTACCGCTGGTCATCGCCGTCTATGCTGCGCTGAACAACTGGGCCGTGCTACAGGTGGCGGGCTACTCGGGGGCGCTGCTGTTCTATGCAGGCCATGCCTTCATTCCCTGGTGGACGACCTGCCTCGCCACCTGGCTGGTAATGCAGCTGCTGCGTCCCTGGCAGCCGCCGCAACTAGTGGTCCTGACACTGGGAACGGTACTGGCCTGCTTGTTGATCCTGCCCTATTCGCAGTGGCTGACCACCCGATTCGCCGCTGGCTGGCTGGCCGGTGATCCCACCGGCGCGATCGGCAGCGCCCACATCCACGATCAGATCGGCGTCTGGGTTTTCATGTTCCGGGCCAGCGCCATCTGGATCGCTATCAACCTGTTGTTCGATCGCCTGCTCGGCCTGCCCCGCTACCGCTACACCGCTGGGCAGCCGCCGGCGGCGCCCGCTGGCGCGACCGGCCGACCCGGCGAAAACGGCGGCGCGGCGCCGAGATTCCTGGCGCGCCTGCCGGCCGCCGTCGCGGCAGACGAAGTCATCGCGCTCAAGGCCGAGCAGCACTATGTGCAGGTGGTCACGCCGCAACGCAAGTTCATGACCTTGTACCGCTTCAGCGACGCCGTGGCGGAAATGGATCCCGACGCCGGCAAGCGGGTGCATCGCTCCTACTGGGTGCGCACCGACGCGATCCGGGCCGTGCGCCGCGAAGCGCGCCGCTATTCGCTGCTGCTGGAGAACGACATGCGCATTCCGGTCAGCGCGCCCAACCGCGGGCTGATCCGGGAACTGGCGCGGGAGAACCGCATACCCGTATATCCGCCGCACTGACCGGCGCGGCTTCCGATCGGCGCCGCCATCGGGGTCGCGGCTCAGGGCCGCCAGGCCCAGCGCGGCACGCCCTGCCAGGCCGAATTGATGCGCTCGTCCAGTGCCGCGCAGTCCGGTTCCAGCCGCCGCAGCAGGGCATGAAAACGCGGCCCGTGGCTCATGTAGCGGCTGTGGCAGAGTTCGTGCAGCATCACGCAGCGGACCAGTTCCGGTTCCAGGAACAGCAGCAGGTAGTTGAGGCTCAAGGTCCCGGTCGACGAATAACTGCCCCAGCGC